>JBJMNM010000112.1:0-6714 GCA_045804305.1 Gemmatimonadaceae bacterium
GATGGCGACATCGGGCTCGTCCTGCTCGACCTGATGATGCCGTACCTGAGCGGCCTCGACGTGCTGGCGGAGATGAAGCGCGACGATCGGCTCAAGCAGGTGCCGACGATCGTGCTCACCGCGGCGGGCCAGGAGCAGCAGCACCACATGGCGATGGAGCTGGGCGCGAGCGAGTTCCTCACCAAGCCGTTCAGCCCGAAGAAGCTGTACGCGCGCGCCGCCGAGTTGGCAGGGTACTCCCTCGAGGAGCCCGGCGCCGGCAGCCCATGACGCGCTGGGCGGTCATCCTCGCCGGCGGTGTGGGCTCGCGGTTCTGGCCCGTCAGCACGCCGGCGCGCCCCAAGCAGCTGCTCCCGCTCGCCACCGAGTCCCCGCTCCTCGCCGATGCGCTCGATCGGCTGGCTCCGCTGGTTGCGCCGGAGCGTACGCTGCTGCTCACGAACGCGTCGCTCGTGGAGCCGATCGCGGCGTTGGCGCCGTCCATTCCCCGCGAGAACCTGATCGCCGAGCCGCGGCCGGCCGGCACGGCCGCGGCGCTGGCGTGGGCGGCGCTGGAGATCGAGCGTCGCGCGGGCGCCGAGGCGGTAATGATCAGCGTGCACGCCGACTGGTTCGTCGGCGATCCGGAGGGCTTTCGCGCCGCGCTCGATCACGCCGCGGATGCGGCCGTCAAGCACCACGCGCTGGTCACCGTAGGCGTGGTGCCATCGCGCGCCGATCCCGGGTTCGGCTACATCCAGCCTGGCGCCGAGCTCGAGCGCGGCGTTCGGACCGTCGCGCGCTTTGTGGAGAAGCCCGACCGCGCCCGTGCGGAGGCCATGGTCGCAGACGGCTATCTCTGGAACTCCGGCATCTTCGTATGGCGCGTCGGCGACTTCCTGGACGAAGTCCGAGCGCTCACGCCCGAGATCGCGCCGCAGCTCGGCGCGCATCGCGACGACCTCGCCGGATTCTTCGGGGCCGTGAAGTCCGGAATCGCCGTGGACGTCGGCGTGCTGGAGCGAAGCAGCCGAGTGCTCGTGCTCCGCGGTGACTTCGCGTGGGACGACGTGGGCACGTGGGCGGCGCTGCAGCGGGTGCGGCCGCACGACGCGCACGGCAATGCGATCGCGGGGCGCGCGCACGCGCTCGACTCGCGCGACAACGTCGTGCACGCCGACGGGAACGCCGTTGTATTGTACGGGGTATCGGGCCTCGTCGTGGTGACGCGCGATGGACTCACCCTCGTCACCACCACCGAGCGCGCATCTGACCTCAAGACGTTGATCGAGTCGCTGCCCCCCGCCTTCCGCGACGCCACGTGAGCGCCGTCTACCTGTACGACGACGCGTGCGCGCGCACCTTCGAGCCTTACGCGCTCACCCGCCCCGCCGGCGAGTTGCGCGCGGGCGCGCTCCTCGTGCGGGAGCGATGGTCGCGCGCGCTCGGTGCAACCGTGGCCGGCCATCTGACATCGGCGCATCTCGCGGGCTTCGAGGAGCCGGACGCGGCACCCGTCGTGACGGGGGGTGTCGTGCCGGCCGGCGCGTGGGTCGCGAACGCGCGCTACTTCCCATCGCTCGCCCGTCTCCCGCAGGAGGACGCACTTCTCACCGACCACGCAGTCGTCGCGGTGCGCCTGGGTGCCGACGTGCCGGTCGCTCGATTCGCCGATGGCAAGCTCGAGCTCGCGTCTCTCATGCCCGCGGCCGGCGTGAAGCGCCTCGAGGACGGCTGGTGGGCACACGAAGTATGGGACTACGTGCGGCATCTCGTGCCCATGCTCATGCACGATCTTCCGCTGCTCGGCGCGTCGCTGTCCAGCGAGCTGCCGACCAGCGCCATCCGCGTGGGGTCGCATCCGGTGTTCGTGGAAGAGGGCGCAGTGGTCGAGCCCGCGGTGTGCTTCGACACCACTGGCGGTCCGATCCTGCTCCGCGCCGGTTCGACCGTGCAGGCATTCACGCGGCTCGTGGGCCCCCTCTACGTTGGTCAGGGCAGCACGCTCGGCATGGATCGCATCGGGGCGTCGTCCATCGGCGACACGTGCAAGGTGCACGGCGAGGTCAGCAACGTCATCTTCACCGGTCATGCGAACAAGGGTCACGACGGCTTCGTCGGCCACTCGATCCTTGGCCGCTGGGTGAACCTCGGCGCCGGCACGATCACGAGCAACCTCAAGAACACCTACGGCACCGTACAGCTCTGGACACCTGACGGCGTGCGCGAGACGGGACTCCAGTTCCTCGGCACGTTGTTCGGCGATCACGCGAAGACAGGCATCGGTCTCTGCCTCACGACGGGCACGGTGCTCGGCGCCGGCGCCAATGTGTATGGCAGCGAGATGCCGCCGAAAGCCGTGGCGCCGTTCGCCTGGGGCGAAGCCAGTGGCTTTTCCGACTACCGCGTGGACAAATTTCTCGAGGTGGCGGAGCGAATGATGGGACGGAGGCACGTGACGCTGAGCGACGCCATGCGGCGCCAGCTGCGCGCCGCTTACGACGGACGCTGGTCGGTGGACTCGTGAAGCTCTGGGTGCTTGGTAGTGGCAGCAGTGGCAACGCCGTGCTCGTGGACTGCGGCGGCAGCCGAGTGCTGGTGGACGCCGGTTTCTCGCCGCGCGAGCTTGCACGCCGGCTGCGAACGATCGGCGTGGCGCCCGCGTCGATCGAGGCGTGCGTGGTGACGCACGAGCACACCGATCACGTGAAGGGCGCTGCCGCGGCGGCGCGGAAGTGGGGCTGGTCGCTCTACGCGAGCGACGGTACCGTGGACGCGTGGCCAGACCTGCAGGAGGCGGCGTGCACGGCCGTCGCACCGGGCGCGAGCGTGACGCTCTCCCGCCTCGTGATGACCACGTACGCGACGCCGCACGACGCGGCGAGCCCGATCGGCGTGCGCCTCACGTGCGGCTCGACTGGCGCCTCGGCCGTGGTCTGCACGGACATCGGCCACGTGAGCGACGGCGTTCGCGCGTTGTGTGCCCAGGCCGACATCCTCGTCGTGGAGTCCAACCACGACGAAGGCATGCTCCGCGCGGGTCCGTATCCGCCCTCGGTGCGCGCCCGCATCGCCTCGCGCACGGGCCACCTGTCCAACCGGGCGAGCTCCGAGCTCGCGCGGGACATGGTCCACCGGGATCTCGCGCACGTCGTGCTCGCCCACCTGAGCGAGAAGTGCAACGATCATGGCATCGCCCACCGTTCGGCATCGATCGCGTTGCGGCGCACCCGCTTCCGCGGGGCGTTGAGCGTGGCCATGCAGCATGGCGTGGTGGGCCCCTTCCTGCCGCGTGCCGGACGCGGAGAGCCGGAGGCGCAATACGCCCTGGCGCTGTAACGTCGTAGGCGCGGACTAGCGACCGCGACATTCGCACTGACCCGCTCGGTTCCATCCTCGCGAGCGCGATTGATGCGCCGAATGCGGCGTCGATGCTCGATCATTCCCTGGCTTTTCGACGGCTTCCCGTTGGCGCCGAGCTCGCGCCCGATGGAGCCACGCACTTTCGTGTCTGGGCACCACGACGCCGCTCGGTAGCGGTCCGGCTCGAGGCGGACTGCACCGCGTTCCCGTTGGAACGTGAGGCCGGTGGCTATCACTCGGGCTTCGTCCAGTTCGCGCCTCCCGGGACGCGTTATCGCCTCCAGCTCGACGACGCTGGGACATTCCCGGACCCGGTGTCGCGCTTCCAGCCGGAAGGTCCCCACGGTCCGTCGGTCGTCGTCGATCCCGGTGCCTTTGCCTGGTCCGATGACGCCTGGCGCGGTGTCGCGCCCGAGGACCGCGTGCTCTACGAGATGCACGTCGGAACCTTCACGACGGAGGGGACCTGGGCTGCCGCGGTGCGGGAGCTCCCCGCGCTCAGCGAGTTGGGCGCGACCGTGATCGAGCTGATGCCGGTGGCCGAGTTCGCCGGCCGATTCGGTTGGGGCTACGACGGCGTGGACCTGTTCGCTCCGACGCATCTGTACGGCACGCCCGACGACTTCCGAAGCTTCGTCGACGCGGCGCACGCGCTCGGGCTCGGCGTCATCCTCGATGTCGTCTACAATCACCTCGGGCCGGATGGCAATTACCTGCCTCAGTTCGCCGAGCAGTACTTCAGCACGCGCTACACGACCGACTGGGGCGACGCGCTGAACTTCGATGGCCCCTGTGCCGAGCCGGTGCGCGAGCTCTGCCTCGCCAACGTGCGCCACTGGATCGGCGAATATCATCTCGATGGCCTGCGCATCGACGCCACGCAGAACATGTACGACTCATCCGCCCGCCACATCATCTGCGACGTCGCCGAGTGCGCGCGCGCCACCGCGCCGGGACGCACGATCTTCATCGTGGCGGAGAACGAGCCGCAGGAGACACGCCTCCTCCGTGCACCGGCCGACGAGGGATTCGGGCTCGACGCCGTGTGGAACGACGACTGGCACCACAGCGCGGCGGTCGCACTGACCGGGCGCACCGAGGCGTACTACACGGACTATCGCGGAACCGCGTCGGAGCTGGTGGCAGCGGCGAAGTACGGCTTCCTCTACCAGGGCCAGTGGTATGCGTGGCAAGCGCAGCCTCGGGGCACCCCCACCTTCGGGCTCGAGCCGTGGCGATTCGTCCATTTCCTGCAGAACCACGACCAGATTGCCAACTCCCTGCGGGGTGATCGCGTGCACAAGCTGACCAGCCCGAGCCGACTGCGGGCCCTCACCGCGCTGCTCCTCCTCGGACAGCAGACGCCGATGCTCTTCCAGGGGCAGGAGTTTACCGCCTCCAGTCCATTCCTGTATTTCGCCGATCACAACTCCGAGCTGATGGGGAAAGTGCAGAAGGGACGCGCCGCCTTTCTGTCGCAGTTCGAGAGCATCGCGGCGGTCGCGGACGAGCGCGCGCTCGCCGATCCGGGTGACCCGTCGACGTTCCTGCGATCCAGGCTGGATCACACCGAGCGGGTGCGGCACGCCAGCTCCTTCGCCCTGCATCGGGATCTGCTGGCGCTGCGACGCAGTGACCCGGTGCTCGGGTCGGTGCCCGGCGTACGCGTCGACGGAGCGGTCCTCGCCAGGGACGCCTTCGTGCTGCGGTACTTCGCGCCCCACGGCGACGACCGCCTGCTGGTCCTCAACCTCGGCGGTTCGTTAGCGCTCGACGTCCTGCCGGAGCCGTTGCTCGCCCCTCCGGCGGGACGGGAGTGGAGACTGCGCTGGTCATCCGAAGATCCCGCGTACGGCGGCAGCGGCACGCCCGAACTTCCGACGAGACTCCGGGCATGGCGCATCACGGGTGGCTCGGCCCTGGTGTTGGCGCCCGCGGAGAACCTGTCGCACGAGGGACGGCCTGCGCATGGATGACGCGGAGCTGCATCGCCCGGCGTGGGTCGCCGGGCGGCCGATCGGCGCCGAACAACTGATCGAGCACGAATGGCTCGTCACCAACGGTCTCGGCGGCTACGCCTCGGGCACGATCGGTGGCGTGATGACGCGAAAGTATCACGGGTATCTCATCGCCTCCCTGCCGGCGCCGTTGGGACGGCTCGTGATGCTGCAGAATCTCCACGCGTCGCTACTGCTGCCCGACGGGCGCGAGGTGGCGTTGAGCGGTGAGGAGCGGCTGCCCGAGCGGCTCGACGTGCCGGCTGAGCGAACGCTGACCGACTTTCGGCTGGAGCTCGGGCTCCCAGTCTGGGAATACGACGTGGATGGCGTCCGCCTGCTCAAGCGCGTGCTGATGCCGCACGGGCAGAACACCGTGCACGTCGCCTACCGACTGCTCGGGCGCGCGCCGACGGGCTGCCGGCTGCGATTGCGCCCGTTCGTGCATTTCCGCTCGTACGAAGCGGCCGTCACTACGCCGCAGCTCGTGCCGCATTGCGTGGTGCACGACGACAGCCGGGTGGAGCTCCGCTCGCGGACGCTGTTGCCGGAGCTGCGGATGACCTGTGGGGAACCCGACGCCCGGTTCACCGCGGACGAGCAGAACGTGAGCGAAGTGGTCTACCGACTGGAGCGCGACCGCGGCTATGAATGGCGCGGCGTGGTCTGGAGCCCGGGCTTCTTCGAGCTCCCCCTTCCGGGCGACGCGGAGCGCGCACTCGCAGCGTCCACCGAGCCCTGGGAGGTGCTCGACGCGGAGCCGCCTCACGAGGCACTGCGTGTCGAGCAGACGCGCCGACGCGACCTGCTGCAGCGCGCCGGACCGCTCGGCCGCGACCGCGTGACCGCACGGCTCACGCTGGCGGCGGACGCGTTCATCATCGAACCGGCGGGGCGGCGGGAGGACGAAGCACGCGCCCGTGCCGCCGGCGACGAGGCACGCACGATCATCGCCGGCTATCACTGGTTCACCGATTGGGGCCGCGACACGATGATCAGCCTGGAAGGGCTGACGCTGTGCACCGGCCGCCACCGTGAAGCGGGCTACATCATCCGCACGTTCGCGCATCATGTGCGCGACGGCCTGATCCCGAACATGTTTCCCGACGGCGCCAGCGAGGGACTTTACCACACCGCCGATGCCACGTTGTGGTTCTTTCACGCCGTCCACCGCTTCGTGCAGGCGACCGGCAATCGCACCACGCTGCGCGCCATGCTGCCGCGCCTCCGCGACATCGTCGACCGTCACATCGCCGGCACGCGGTTCGGAATCGGAGTGGACCCCGCCGACGGCTTGTTGGTACAGGGCGCGGAGGGATATCAGCTCACCTGGATGGATGCCAAGGTGGACGACTGGGTCGTCACCCCGCGCCGC
>JBJMNM010000113.1:0-2191 GCA_045804305.1 Gemmatimonadaceae bacterium
AACGGCGACAGGGCGCGCAAGCTCACGCTCGTCGACTACGGCTTCCGGCTCCCGAGCGCGCTCGACAACCGGCCGCTCATGTTCGACGAGTTTCTCTCGCTCACTCCGCGCGCCGTCTTCGTGTCGGCCACGCCGGGCGAGCTGGAGCTCCGCCTCTCCGAGGGCGTCGTCGTCGAGCAGATCATCCGCCCCACGGGGCTGATCGATCCGGTCATCGAGGTCCGCCCCGTGCGCGGGCAGGTGGACGACCTGCTCGGCGAGATCCACAAGCGGGTGGCCGTCGGGGAGCGCGTGCTCGTCACGACGCTCACCAAGCGGATGTCGGAGGACCTCACGGACTACCTCCAGCAGGTGGGCGTCCGCGTGCGCTACATGCACTCGGACATCGACGCCATCGAGCGGATGGAGATCGTCAGAGGCCTGAGGCTGGGCGAGTTCGACGTGCTCGTCGGCATCAACCTGCTGCGCGAGGGGCTCGACATGCCCGAGGTGTCGCTCGTGGCGATCCTCGACGCGGATCAGGAGGGCTTCCTCCGCTCCGACCGCTCGCTGATCCAGACGGTCGGTCGCGCGGCCCGCCATCTCAACGGCAAGGCGATCTTCTACGCGGACCGGATCACCGGGTCCATGCAGCGCTGCATGGATGAGACGGCCCGCCGTCGCGAGATCCAGACGGCGTACAACCTCGAGCACGACATCACGCCGGTGTCCGTCTCGAAGAGCATCGACCAGGTGCGCTTCATCACCCGCGTCGCCGACGCCCGCACCGAACGCGAGGACGAGAAGCCGAAGCGCGCGAAGAAGGTGGCGGAGAAGGAAGCCCAGGAGTATCAGCTCGCCGATCCGGAGGAGCTGATCAAGATGCTCGAAGGGCAGATGCGCGAGGCGGCCACGGCCCTCGACTTCGAGGCAGCCGCGCGGCTGCGCGATCAGCTGTTCGAGGTGAAGGCGCGGATGGCCGGCGCGCCGGTGCGCGGCAAGGTTGCCGCTGACGTGAAGGTGGGCGGCCGGCGGTGAGCACCTCCGGCGAGGTGCCCCCCTCCCCGGCTGCGCACCCGCCTCTCGTCCCGCCGCTGGCGGAGCACGGCGCGCTGGCCATGTCCGAGGCCGAGCTGCGCGACTGGGGTCGGCGGTTCGGGCGAGCGGCGCATGCGCCGCTCGTCGTCACCATCAGCGGCGAGCTCGGGGCGGGGAAGACGACGCTCGTGCAGGCCATCTGCGCCGGATACGGCGTGACCGACGAGGTGACCAGCCCCACCTTCGCGCTCGTACACGAGTATCATGCGCCGCCCCCTCGGTCGCCCGTGACGCACATCGATCTCTACCGCCTCGACACCCCCGACCAGCTCGACGCCCTCGGCTGGGATGAGTTGTTGAGCGCACACGCCGTCGTGCTGATCGAGTGGCCCGAGCGTGCGGCGGATCGGCTCCCGGGCGGTCGGGTCGCGCTCTCCCTGCAGCATCTGCCGCACGATCCCGAGCGCCGCCTGCTCTACGCGGGGTGGCACGCATGATCAGCCTCGTGCTCGAGGCCGCGAGCTACGCCGGCAGCGTGGCGCTGCTGCGCGATGGCGCCCTGCTCGGCGAACGCTCGGTCGCCATGCGCGGCCGGGAGCGAGAAGCCCTCATGCCGGCCGTGGCAGAGCTGCTCGACGCGATGACCGTCAAGCCGATGGAGATCGACCGCGTGGTGTGCGGGGCTGGTCCGGGCAGCTTCACCAGCCTGCGCATCGCTGGCGGGATTGCCAAGGGGCTGGCGATGGCGACCGGTGCCCCTCTGGTCCCCGTATCGTCGCTCGCGCTGATGGTGGCGTCGCAGAAGCCGCTCCCCCCGGGCCGGCATCTCGCCGCGATCGACGCGTTGCGGGGCGAGTACTACACCGAGCTGTTCGAGGTCGACGACCACGGGGCGGTCGCTCCTCAGGGTCCCACGCTGCTGATACCCGAGTCCACGCTCCAGGCCTTCGCCACGGATCAGCACGCGCACCTGGTGGCGCACACCGTGGTGCCGCACGCCGCGGCGGCGGCGCTGCTCACAAACCTGATCGGCGCGACGGCGCCTGCCGACCTGGCCGGTTGGGAGCCCGCCTACGGCCGGCTGGCGGAAGCCCAGGTGAAGTGGGAAGCGGCGCACGGACGGCCGCTGTCGCACCGGTGATCGGCGCCGCCAGGCGGCCGGCCGGCGTCCGGC
>JBJMNM010000114.1:0-3918 GCA_045804305.1 Gemmatimonadaceae bacterium
ATACCGACTACTTTAGTCATGTATCGCCAAGCGTTCGAGCGCGCGTGACTCTCCCGTGCGGCGGAACGCCCCTCCGCGGGATGCGGTTGGTGCGGCGAACCCCAAAACAGTCGGGAGCGCAGCAGTCATGAGTTCGTCCATCGAGTCACTCGTCAATCGGGAGTATCAGTACGGCTTCGTCACCGACGTCGAGACGGACACGATTCCGCCTGGCCTGAGCGAGGAAGTCATCCGCCTCATCTCGGCCAAGAAAGGCGAACCGCTATGGCTCCTCGAATGGCGATTGAAGGCCTACGCACGCTGGCTCACGATGAAGGAGCCGCACTGGCCAAACGTCGAGTACAAGCCGATCGCGTACGAGGAGCAGTCCTACTATTCGGCTCCAAAGTCCGTCACGCCGCTCCAGTCGCTCGACGACGTCGACCCCGAGCTGCTGCGCACGTACGAGAAGCTCGGCATCCCGCTCCAGGAGCAGAAGTTCCTCTCCGGCGTGGCGGTCGACGCGATCTTCGACTCCGTGAGCGTCGGCACGACGATGAAGGCCGAGCTCGCCGAGCTGGGCATCGTGTTCTGCTCGCTGGGTGAGGCGGTGAAGGAGCATCCCGAGCTGGTGCGGAAGTATCTCGGCTCGGTGGTGCCGCATTCCGACAACTTCTTCGCCGCGCTGAATGCCGCGGTGTTCAGCGACGGTTCGTTCGTGTACGTGCCCAAGGGGGTGCGCTGCCCCATGGAGCTGAGCACCTACTTCCGCATCAACGCGGAAGGCACGGGGCAGTTCGAGCGCACGCTCATCGTGGCCGACGAGGGCTCGTACGTGAGCTACCTCGAGGGGTGCACCGCGCCCAAGCGCTCGACGAACCAGCTGCACGCGGCGGTCGTGGAGCTCGTGGCGCTCAAGGACGCGACGATCAAGTACTCCACCGTCCAGAACTGGTACGCGGGCGACAAGGAAGGAAAGGGCGGCGTCTACAACTTCGTCACCAAGCGCGGCAAGTGCGCGGGCGCCAACTCGAAGATCTCCTGGACGCAGGTCGAGACCGGCTCGGCGATCACCTGGAAGTATCCGAGCGTGATTCTCCAGGGTGACAACTCGACGGGCGAGTTTTACAGCGTCGCGGTCGTGAACAACCGCCAGCAGGCCGACACGGGCACGAAGATGATCCACATCGGCCGCAACACGAAGTCGAACATCGTGAGCAAGGGCATCTCGGCCGGTCATGGGCAGAACAGCTACCGCGGTCGAGTGCAGGTGCTGCCGAAGGCGGAGGGCGCGCGCAACTACACGCAGTGCGACTCGATGCTCGTGGGCAACGAGTGCGGCGCCCATACCTTCCCGTACATCGAAGTCGGCAACAACAGCGCGCAGGTGGAGCACGAGGCCTCGACGAGCAAGATCGGCGAGGACCAGATCTTCTACCTCAAGCAGCGCGGACTCAGCGCCGAGCAGGCGGTGAGCATGATCGTGAGCGGCTTCTGCAAGGAAGTGTTCAAGGAGCTCCCAATGGAGTTCGCGCTCGAGGCGCAGCAGTTACTCGGAATTACTCTCGAAGGCTCGGTCGGGTAGATCGTGAACCGTGAACGGTGAACCGTGAACCGTTACGGCGGACGCGGTTACGGATCACGGTTCACGGATCACGGTTCACGAATCACATCGGTCTCATGCTAGACATCAAGGGCCTTCGGGCCACGGCCGGCGACAAGGAAATCCTGAAAGGCATCGACCTCACCGTGAAGGCCGGTGAAGTCCACGCCGTGATGGGCCCGAATGGCTCGGGCAAGAGCACGCTGGCGCAGGTGCTCGCGGGGCATCCCGCCTACGAGGTCACCGGCGGCACGGTGACGTACGACGGCGAGGATCTGCTCGGGATGGACGCCGAGGTGCGTGCCCAGAAGGGGATCTTCCTCGCGTTCCAGTATCCGGTGGAGATCCCGGGCGTGAGCAACGCCTACTTCATGCGCGCGGCGTACAACGAGATCCGCAAGGCGCGCGGCGAGGACGAGATCGATCCGATGAGCTTTGCCGATCTGATGGACGAGAAGATGAAGCTCGTCGAGATGGATCCGGCGATGCTCTCGCGCTCGGTGAACACCGGCTTCAGCGGGGGCGAGAAGAAGCGGAACGAGATTCTCCAGATGGCGGTGCTCGAGCCGCGGCTGGCGATCCTCGACGAGACCGACTCCGGCCTCGACATCGATGCGCTGCGCATCGTGGCGCACGGCGTGAACACCCTCAAGCGCCCCGATGCCGCGACGATCGTGGTGACGCACTATCAGCGGCTGCTCAACTACATCGTGCCCGACTACGTGCACGTGCTGGCCGGCGGGCGCATCGTCCGCTCCGGCGGAAAGGAGCTGGCGCTGGAGCTCGAGGCCAAGGGCTACGATTGGCTGTTGGAGGAGGCGGTCGCGTGATGGAGTCGTACCTCGAGGGGTTCGAGACCTTCTCGCGAAACGGCGGCCAGGACGCGCCGCAGTGGACGCGCTCGCTGCGGCTCTCCGGCATCACGCGGTTCGAGGAGCTCGGCTTTCCCAGCACGAGGAACGAGGACTGGCACTTCACCTCCGTGGCGCCGATCGCCGAGCGGGACTTCGCGCCCCTGACGGCGGACAGTGGGCAAGTGACGCCCGAGCAGCTCGCGCCCTTCACGTTCGGCGCGGCCGACTGGCACACCCTCGTGTTCGTGAACGGCCGATTCGACGCGACGCTGTCACGCACGGCCGGCCTGCCCGACGGGGTGCAGGTTCTGCCGCTCGCGCGCGCCTACGACGAGCTGCCCCTGCTGCTCGAGCAGCACATGGGGCGCATCGCGTCGATGGACGCACACACCTTCACGGCGCTCAACACGGCGTTCATCAACGATGGCGCGGTGGTGCACGTGGCGCCGGACGTGGAGGTGGCGCTGCCGATCCACCTCCTGTTCGTCAGCGACGCGGCCGCCGTGGACGGCGTCGCCCAGCCGCGCAACCTCATCGTGCTCGACCGCTTCGCGAAGGCGACGGTGATCGAGAGCTACGCCACCGTGGCGCGGGGTGCCGGCGCGTACTTCACGAACGCCGTCACCGAAGCGACGATCGGCGACGGCGCGACGCTCACGCACCTGAAGCTCCAGCGCGAATCGGCGCAGGCGTACCATGTGGGCACGCTGGACGTGCGCCAGGCGCGCGACAGCCACCTCATGTCGTTCAGCTTCGCCATCGGCGCCAGGCTATCGCGCACGAACATCTACACCGAGCTGCGTGGCGAGGGGTGCGGCGCCACCCTCAACGGGCTCTATCTCGGCGACGACCAGCAGCACATCGACCACCAGACGCGCATCGAGCACGTAGCGCCCAACTGCTACAGTCGGGAGCTGTACAAGGGGATTCTGGACGGCTCGGCGCACGGGGTGTTCAATGGCAAGGTGTACGTCCACCCCGAGGCGCAGAAGACCGACGGGAAGCAGACGAACCAGACGCTGCTCCTCTCGGAGAAGGCGCAGATCGACACCAAGCCGCAGCTCGAGATCTTCGCCGACGACGTGAAGTGCACGCATGGCGCGACCGTCGGCCGGCTGGACGAGACGTCGCTCTTCTACATGAAGAGCCGCGGCATCAACGCCCGGACCGCTCGCGAGCTCCTGACGTACGCCTTTGCCGCCGACGTGCTCGAGACGATCGAGCTGGCCGACGTGCGCGAAGGGCTGGAGTCGGCGACGCTGCGCCGCTACACCGAGCGCGCGTAGGCGCCGGAGTCGCGCGCATGTCGGATCTCCAGGAGCTCTATCAGTCGATCATTCTCGATCACAATCGGCGGCCCAAGAACTACGGGACGCTGGAGGGCGCGACGGCGCACAAGGAGGGACGCAATCCCTCCTGCGGCGACGAGATCGTGCTGGAGCTCAAGGTGGAGAACGACGCGATCGCCGACGTGCGCTTCAC
>JBJMNM010000115.1:0-2447 GCA_045804305.1 Gemmatimonadaceae bacterium
GGTGCGACACGAGCGGGGCGAGCAGGGCGAGCAGGACGATGACCACGACCACGCTCACGCCGAACCAGGCCCGCGCGTCGCCGCGCAACGCACGCTTCACGCGCTCGTTCATGACGGATCTCCCAGCTCGGGGGGCGTATCGGGACGCTGATGCTTCCAGCGACGATGATGCCAGAAATATTGCTCGGGCGCGCGGCGAATCCAGCGCTCGAGCGTGTGCGTGTATGCGGCCACGATGCGATCCACGTCGGTCTCGCGGTCGCCAGTCCGCTCCACCCGCACCTCCTCGAAGTGCATGGCGTACCGTCCACTCGGCTGGCGCAGGGCCGTGCCGAACACCACCGGTGCGTCGAGTCGCAAGGCGAACACGGCCGGCCCACGCGGCGTCTTGGCGTAGCGCCCGAAGAACGGAACCCATGTCGATGCGAGCCCCACCGCGCCCTGGTCCACGAGGAACGCGACGAAGTGACCTTCGCGCATGGCGCGTGGCACCCGCCGCACCGCGTCCGCGTCGTGAATGACCGTCATGCCGATGCGGCGGCGGGTCTCGGTGAGATAGCGATCGAACAACGGGTTCTGCATTCGGCGCGCGACCGCCTCGAGGGGCACGCTGGCACGCGCCGCGACGAACGAGCCGGCCAGCTCCCAGTTCCCGAGGTGGCCGGTCACGAAGAGCACGCCCCTTCCCTGCGCCTGCGCCCGCTCCACGATGTCCCAGCCGTCCACGCGCTCGAACATCCCCAGCACCTGCTCGCGCGAGTAGGCGGGGAGGAGCGCCGTCTCGATGGTGGTGCGGCCCAGGCTCTCGTACGACGCGCGGGCGATGCGCCGCACCTCGTCCTCTCCGACGCCGGGAAAGGCGGCACGCACCTGTCGCTCCACGACGGCACGCCTCACGCCGAGCGGCCGATAGCCCAGTGCGCCGATCCATTCGCCGATGTTGCCCGCCCGACGCATGCTGACGCGATCGAGGGCCGCGACGGCCCCACGCAGCGCCAGGTATTCGGCGTAATGCGCCACCACGGTGCCCTTCATCGCGCCACCGCGCCGGGCCGGTCTCCCGCGGCCGCGGCCGCCGCAATGAATCCCTCGATCATCGCCGTCTCGGGAAAGTCGCGCGCCACGCGCGTCCGCCCCGCCTTGCCCATGGCGGCGCGCTGGTTGTTGTCCGCCAGGAAATTCGCGACCGTCGCGGCCGTGTCGCTCGGCGCGGCGGGCGGCAGCAGCACGCCGGAGATGCCATCGGGCACATAGTGCGAGAGCAGCGGCGATCGCTCGGCGATCACCGGCACGCGCGCCGCCATGAAATCGAGACACGCGAACGCGCCGTCGTCGCCATCAGCCGCGACCCAGCCCACGTCCGCCGCGCCGACGACCGCGGCCATGTCATCGCGCTCGCCGAGAAAGCGCACCAGCGGCGTGACGCCGAGTGCCGCGGCGTGCATGTGGGTGTCGTCGTCGTCGCCCGAGCCCACGAGTGCCAGCCGGAGATCGGGATGCCGCTCGGCAAGGAGGGCCAGAGTGCGGAGCGCCGTCGTGACTCGCGCCTTCATCGTGCGATCCGCCACGCAGACGATGAGCTGCGTGTCGGGATCGATCCCGAGCAGCGCGCGCGACGCGTCGCGATTGTCCTCGACCCGCGCGACGTCCACGCCGAGCGGCGCGACGAGGGCGTCGGGCACGCCGGCGCGCTGGCGGTCCATGGCGGTGGAGAAGAGCGGACGAACCGTCGCCATCCGGCTCGCCCATTTCGCTCCGCGTCCGTCGTCGAGCCGACCGCCGGCCGGCACGCGCCGGATCACCGCGGCACGCGCGGTCATCCGCATCGCGGAGCTCACGACGACCTGCTCGTGGTCGGTGTGCAGGAACACCACTTCGGCGGACGCGTCCTTGAGCACCGTGCGCAGCCGCCACGCATCGCGGCTCACCGTGCCGCTGATCGGCAGCGGCACGACGTCGATTCCGTCGCGCGCGAAGGCCTGCTCCGCGGGCGTGTCCGTCCGGCACACGACCGTCACCCGATCGCCACGCTCCTGCAGTCCGCGAGCCGCCACCGCGAAGGCGCGCGAGCTTCCCGTCCAGCTCTGGGCGGTGTGATAGAAGAGCACGCGCATCGCTAGCGCGCTCCGGCGGTGGCGGCGGAACTGGCGGGTTCGTCCTCATCCCGCCGCAGCTGCGCGGCGTGCAGGCGGTAGTAGGTACCGTGATGCGCGAGCAGCTCCGCGTGCGTTCCACGCTCCACGATCACGCCGCGGTCGAGAACGAGAATCTGATCGGCGTGCACGACGGTGGAGAGACGGTGAGCGATCACGAACACGGTGCGGCCGGCGAGCAGGCGGTCGATCGCCTCCTGCACGAGCCGTTCCGATTCGGTGTCCAGTGCGGAGGTGGCTTCGTCGAGGATGAGAATGGGGGGATCGGTGAGCAGCGCGCGCGCGATGGCGAGA
>JBJMNM010000116.1:0-13425 GCA_045804305.1 Gemmatimonadaceae bacterium
CAAGAATCTCCAGGCGCAGGGCTTCGCCCCCTCGACAGAGGACGCGACCAACCCGCTTGAGTCGCACGCCGAGAAGATCGCCGACGTCGTGATCGCCAACCCGCCCTTCGGCGGCGTAATGCAGGAGGACGGCAGCAAGAAGCTCTTCAGCCTCGGGCACATCGTTCCTGGCTTCACGACGCGCGACATTGACCACGCGATCGCGCTCAACGCGCTCGAGGCAATGAAGGACGAGGGCCGCGCGGTCCTCCTCCTCGCTGGCCCGAACCCGAACAACATCGGGCATACGACCGGCTACCGGGCGGTCAACAAGCTCGGTTTCTACAAGGCGCTCTACGACCGCTACAACGTGGTCGATCACTTCACGGTGTCGGGCGACCTCTACAAGAAGCAAGGCGCGCAGTGGCCGGTTGACGTCGTGGTGATCGACGGGCGCGGGAAAGCCGCCCGCGAAGTCCCTGCCATCCTCGCCCCGTCCGTGATAGGATCGTGGGATGAGCTCAAATCAAAGCTCGACGCCGGTGCTCGCGGCACGGCTGGCGCAACTCCTGAAAAAGCACCCGGCCCCCCGGGAGCAGATGACGGAGTGCGTCAACCTCGTACAGGAGGCGAGCCTCCTGTCGGGAACCCCGCGCAAGACGGACCCGGAGACGTTCGCGGAGGATCTTCTGCGGATGGCACCGTTCCTGACAAAGGAGCCGCCGGCGATCGACCCGGCATCAGCAACGAGCCCGGTGGAGCTCGTGCAGGCGATGATGCCGTCGGACGGCCACCTGGCGTAAGCCCCGACAAGGCGCTCGACGACGCGCTCGACGAGGCCTTCGGGCCGGCGCAGGACAAGCCGACCGCGAAGCCGAAAGGCAAGATCCGCCCCGCCAGAAAGCCGAGCACGAAGCCCGACACCCGGCCGACGACGGACGTGGTGAAGAGCGCCGCGGCGAACACGAGCAATGCGCTCGAGGCCGCCGTGAAGGGGCTCGGTGAGCTGTTCGGCGCGACCGACAAGAACAAGCTCTCCTCCGGGTTCACCTTCGACGAAGAGACGTACCGCAAGGCTCTCCCGCTCTTTAAGCAGGCGGTTGAGAACCTCGGGGCGGCGCTGTCCGACGTGGCCGAGCTCGCCCGGCGCCTGGTCGCGCATCTGCGCGACACGGCCGGCTGGACCCGCGACGTGTTCGAGCGGGCCCGCCCGTACCTCACCCGGTTCATGGACGAGGTTCGCTCGGGCGCAATCCAGCTCGGGCCGCAGAAGAAGGCGCAGCGCCAGGAAAAGGAGACGGAAGGGCAGACGACCTACACGCCCAAGAGCACGGCCCAAGGGCTCGGAACGCTCGTCCCCGTCAACATGAAGGGCTCGACGCAGGACAGCCTCGACGCGCTCGAAAAGCGGGTTGGCGACCTCAACGCCTATGTCGCGGAGCAGATCGGCTACGAGACGGACGAGCTCGGGCCATACTTCACCCCCTCTGGCTCGAACGAGAAGCAGCGCCCCTTCGCGGCCGAGCAGATCGACGCGCTCGCGCTCGCGATCGACAACATCGCCCGCGGCAAGGGCTTCATCATCGGCGACCAAACCGGCATCGGGAAGGGGCGCGTCAACGCCGCCATCATCCGGTTTGCGATCAAGCAGGGCCACGTCCCTGTCTTCGTGACGGAGAAGCCGAACCTCTACGGCGATATGTACAGGGATCTCTCCGACACCGGGATCCAGAAGTACCTCGGCCGCGACGTTCGGATCCTCGCGACCAACAACGACCTGAGCGTGCCGCTCGACGAGGACGGTAAGGTTGTTCTCACGACGGGCCCCGGCCGCAAGCACGGCGGCATCCTGGCCGCGACGACCCCCGAGAACTTCACCGAGAAGTACGACGTCGTCTTCACGACCTACAATCAGATGCAGAGCGTCGCCGCCAACGAGACGGTGCGCCGCGACTTTCTGCGCCAGATCGCGCCTGCCGCGGTCCTGATCTTCGACGAAAGCCACAACGCCGGCGGCCAGGGACCGCAGCAGCGCCGGAAGCTGAAAGAGGATGGGACGCCGGCCCCGGATGGCCGCTCCGTCCTCTCCCGGCAGCTCGTGACACAGGCGCGCGGCGTCTTCTACTCGTCGGCAACCTACGCCAAGCGGCCCGAGGTTATGGACCTCTACGCCGCGACCGACATGCGCCTGGCGGTCGAAAAGATCGAGAACCTTGCCGAGGCTATCGCCCGCGGCGGCGTCCCGATGCAGCAGGCCGTCGCGACGATGCTCTCCAAGGCCGGCCAGTACATCAGGCGCGAGCGGTCCTTCGACGGCGTGACCTATGACACGCCGATCGTGCCGGTGGACAAGGCACAATACGAGGACGTTTGTTCGTCCCTCTCGCTCATCAACGATTTCAGCGACTTCATCCCCGACGCCGTCGAGCGCTTGCGGGAACGCCTCATCCGCGAAGGACAGACCGCCCTTTCCCGCGACGAGGCCCTGAACCTCTCCTCCATCACGTTCGCCAGCGTGATGCACAACGTCGTCAACCAACTCCTCCTCTCAATGAAGGTGGGGCAGGCGGCGCGCATGGCGATCGAGGCCGCACGGCGGGGCGAAAAGCCCGTGCTCACGGTCGCGAACACGATGGAGACGTTCCTCAAGGATTTCGTCGCCGACACCGGCGGCGCCACCGGCGACGTGTTCGACGCCAACTTCTCGGCCGCGCTCACGAAGTACCTGAAGCGTGTCCGCACCATCCTTATCAAGGATGCCGAGAACCCGCGGGCCAAGCCGACCCGCTACTACCTCACGAACGAGGACCTCGGGCCGCTCGGCGTTGCCGCGTTCAGGACGGCGGAACGCTACATCAACGGGCTCGACCTCTCCGAACTCGCCATTTCGCCGATCGACCACATGAAGAACGAGCTCGCCAAGGCGGGCTTGCGTGTCGGCGAGATTACCGGCCGCAACCTCACCGTCGATTACAGCGGCGACGAGCCGGTGTTGGCGAGCCGGGGCAGCAAGGAAACCTCGATCCGGGGCCGTCGCGCGACCATCACCGCCTTCAACAACGGCGAACTCGATGTGATGGTCCTGAACCAAGCCGGCGCTACCGGCCTGTCTCTCCACGCCGGCGAGAAGTTCAAGGATCAGCGCCAGCGGCACATGATGATCGTCCAGGCCGAGGCGAACATCGACACCCACATGCAGATGCTCGGCCGCGTGCATCGCACCGGCCAGGTTGTCGTCCCGACCTATTCGCAACTCGTCGCCGACATCCCGGCCGAGAAGCGCCCGGCGGCCGTGCTTGCCAAGAAGATGGCCTCGCTCAACGCCAACACGACGGCGTCACGCACCGGCGCGCTCTCGGCGAAGGACGTCCCGGATTTCATCAACGAGTATGGCGACCAGGTCGCGGCTCAGTGGGTGACTGACCACCCCGAGCTGCACCGCCGAATGGGCTCGCCCGTCGAAATTTCCAACACCGGCCGCATAGCAGCCGAGGGCGCGATCCGCGCGCTCACCGGCCGCGTGACGCTCCTGAAGCTTGCGGAGCAGGAAGAGCTCTTCGACACCCTCGAGGACGAATACAAGGGCCTCCTGTCGCAGCTCGAGGCCTCGGGCGAAAGCGTGCTTGAGGCCAAGACCTACGACCTCCGGGCGTCGCCCGTCTCCTACACGGAAGTTGTCGGCCGGCGAGAGGGCGACGACACCTCACCGTTCACGGCCCCGGTGAAGATGATGAAGGCCGAGGTTAATGTCCTCGGCAAGCCGTACAATACCACCGAGCTCGTGAGCCTCGTTGCTCTCAGCCTCGGCGAAGCCGACACGGTCAAAGACCCCGACAACGCCCGCGCCGTCTTCCTAGCGATGCAAAAGCGGTTCGAGGATCGGACCTACGGGCAGGGATTGCAGAACTATGTTTCGATCGGCGCCTCGTTTGGGGCGCGGTCTGTCTACCTGGAGGAGGAGCGGCGCCGCGAGGCGCTTCGTGAGTTTGACGCCTACGTGACCCGGACGCTCGACGCGATCGACCCCGACACCGCCGAAAACCCGACTGAGGCCCAAGCGAAGAAGGACCGCGAGCGCACGCGCCTCGCCGACATCCGCACCCGCTTCGGCGCCCTTCACCAACAGCTCAAGGTCGGCGCTCGCGTCACGCTCAAGACGGTCGGCGGAAATCACTCGGCGATCGTGCTCAAGATGGAGCGCAAGGGCTCGGCCAAGAACCCGCTCGCGCTCTCGACCTGGAAGGTGACGTTCGCGCTCGCCGACGCCTCCCGCCAGGTGACGATCCCGCTGTCGCGCGTCTACGAGACGAGCGGCGCACCGGAAAATAGCCCGCACGCGATCGAGGTTGCGCCCACCCAGGAGTGGATCGAGAACCCCGCTCAGACGCTCGACCGCTTCGAGCACTTGCAGCGCCAGCTCCGCGAGGAGCGCTACATCGCGCTCGGCAATCTTCTGGCCGCCTACGAGTGGCTAGAAATGCGCGGCCGCGTCATCAACTTCACCGACAAGGCCGGCAACGTGCTCCAGGGCGTTCTTACGCCCCGCATCTTCGACCTTCAGGAGCAGGCGACCCGCCGCGGCAAGGAGCTTTCCACCGGCCAGGCGATGCTCGACTGGATGAAGGAGCACCCGGGCCAGCCCCTCGCATCGAGCGGCGGGACGGTAACGATCGCAAGCGAAGAGGCCTACGGCGGCGGGCGCAGAAACTACACCATTTCGGTCCCGCGTGGCCGCAACGGGCGCGCCTACTACCAACACCAGCAGCTCATCGGGATCACGCGCGACTTCTTCTCCCGCAGCGGCCGGATGCAAGCGACCTTCGGCGAGGAGCAGGCCCGCGAGGCCTTCGGGATCGTTCGCTCGATCGCTGCCGGCCAGCGCGAATCGTTCCGCTCGCCGACGAACCTCCCCCCGACAGAGACGGCGACCGGCGACGTCATTCAGACCCTCTCCTCCGGTGCTCGCCTCTCCTCCGCGCTGCGGCTGTCGGCCGATCAGGCGAACCTCGCCAGGATGCAGGTTGCCGCGGCGATCGTGCAGCGCGTCGCCGGCGCCGGCTTCCCGGTCAAGTTCTTCAACGAGCTGCGCCTGCCGCCCGACCTCGAACACGAAGCGGCAAAGACCGCGGCCGGCACCAACACGGCAAAGGCCGGCGACGAGTATCTCGGCGTCTATCATTGGGTGGACGACTTCATCCATCTGTCGCTGTCGCAGAGCGGCGTCCTGCCCGAGACGGCGTTCCACGAAGCCTTCCACCGGCTCCAGAACCTCGGCGTGTTCTCCGAGCCCGAGGTTGGCGTGATGAAGCGCGAGAGGAAGAGCCTCGAGCGCTACATCGAGCGCGAGCTCGGCATGAAGGAGGGCGCGACCGCGGGCTTCCCGCAGTACGAAATCAACGCCTACGCCTTTGGTCTATGGGCGAGCGCCCGCGAGGGCCTGGCGTCGCCGGTTGGGGTGAGCCCCATCCACGCCACCATCCGCCGCGCCTTCGATCGCCTCATGCAGCTCCTCCGCGTGGTGCGGAACGCGCTCGAGGGCTTCGGCTGGCGCACGTCCGAGGGCGTGTTCGACGCCGCGAGGCGCGGCGAAATGGCTCGCCGCATCGAGGCGATGGGCGCGAAGCCCGGTGACTACAAGGTGCGCGCCTCGTTCTCGACCATGTCCCGGGCCCGCCAGGACGAGATTGAGGCGATGAACGCCGCCCACGGAATGCCGGCCACGGCCACGGCCGCCCGCCCGCCGTCGTTCACGACGCCGAAAGCCACGATCATCGACCGCGCCCGCTCCGTCGAGCAGGACTCGTTCACGATGCAGAGGAAGGTTCAGCGCGCGATCGAGGATGTGCGCGGCGCGCCGCTCCCCGAGAGCGTCGACGCCTACCTCGCGCAGACGCTCTTCCGCAGTCGCACCAGCGAGGCGCTCGAGGCGTTCCAGAAGGACGAGGTTAAGCCGCTCTTCAAGGCGATCGCGGCCGAGAAGCTGTCGATCGACGACGTCGGCACGTACCTCCTCGCCAAGCACGCGCCCGAGCGCAACGCGACGATCGCGCAGCGCAACAACAAGTTTGCCCTCGATGGCGGTTCCGGCATGGCGGACGGCGCCGCCCATGCCTTCCTCGCCCAATTCACCGCGGACGGAAAGACGCCCGGCCTCGAGCGCGTGGCGAAGATGGTCTACGCGATCCTGCGCAAGGGGCTCGACCGGCGCCTGGCGGCAGGCCTCATCACCCCGGCCCAGCACCATCAGTGGACCTCGCAATGGCAGTACTACGTGCCGCTGCGGGGCAAGGTGGACGACGAGCTCGAGGACATGCACCCCCGCGGCAAGGGGTTCAACATCCGCGGCAAGGAGAGCCAGGCGGCGACCGGGCGCGAGAGCCTGTCAACGAACGCGCTGCATACGTCGATCCTCGCCGGCGAGGAGTCGATCATGCGCTCGGAGAAGAACCGCGTCGACAAGCGGCTCCTCGCCCAGGTGCAACAGAACCCGAACCCCGAGCTGTGGCGCGTCTACAAGCCCGGGTCGAAGAACCCGGCCTACAAGATCCCGATGAAGACGGTGCTGGACGCCGCCGGCATGACAATCAAGGTGCCGGATACGTCGGTGCTCCAGGGCGACAACGTGATCGGCGTGAAGGTCGGCGGCCACCAGTGGTACATCGAGCTTCACGACGAGCAGATGGCGAAGGCCTATCGCGCGCTCGGGCCCGAGCTCTTCCAGTCGAAATTCATCGCGAACTACGCCTACCTGTCGCGCCAGTGGGCGCAGCTCCAGACCGGCCGGAACCCCGAGTGGTTCATCAAGAACTTCCTCCGCGACGTCCAGGAGGCGGCGCACACGCTCCTCGCTGAGCACCGCGGCCTCGTCCCGACGTTCTTCAAGCTTTGGTTCCCTGCCGTGCGCGCCGCCGGCGCGATGAACCTCGGCGTCTCGGCCGGTCCCAAGTGGGACGCGATCGTGAAGGAGTGGAAGGAGCGCGGCGGCAAGATCAGCTTCGGCGGCTTCAAGGGGCTCGAGGACATCCAGCGCGAGCTCGAGCGCGAGCTTCACGTCCCGCAGGGCGTCAAGCAGAAGACGATCGCGGCGGCCCGTGGCATGACGCGCCAGACGCTCGGGCGCCTGGTCAAGGCGATCGACGGGTTGAACGACACCTTCGAGTCCGCAACCCGTCTCGCGTCCTACGCAGCGGCCCGCGAGAAGGGCTATTCGCCCGATCGGGCGGCGGCGCTCTCCCTCGAAGCGACGGTGAACTTCAACCGGCGCGGCCGGTGGAGCCCCGTCACCAACATGCTCTACGTGTTCTCGAACGCCTCAACGCAGGGCTCGGTGAAGAACATCGAGCTCCTGATGCGCTCGAACAAGTATCGCTACCTCTATGCGAGCCTCGTTCCGCTCGGCGCGATGATGTCGGCGCTCAATCATCTGATGTGGCCGGATCCCGACGCCCCGGAGAAGAAGTCGCTCTACACCAAGATCCCGACCTGGGAGCGCGAACAGAACCTCATCATCGCCTACGGCACCGAGAAGGTGAACGGCTCGACGAAGCTCAAATACGTCAAGATCCCGCTCGCCTTCGGCTTCAAGATCCCGTGGTATCTCGGCGATCAGGCAATGTCGGTCGCGCTCGGCCAGGAGAAGGCCGGCAAGGCCGCTCTGAACGTCCTCTCGAACACGATCAAGGCATTCAACCCGGTCGGCGAGGGCTCGCTTGTGGCGATGGCGTTCCCGACGCTCATCAAGCCGCTCGTCGAGCTCAAGCTGAATACCGACTGGCGCGAGCGCCCGATCGTGCCGCCGTCCCAGCGCTGGAACGAGGGCGTGCCGAACTCCTCGCAGTTTTTCGGCAACACGAACCCGGCGGCCGTCACCATCGCCGGTGCGGTGAACCGCGCGACCGGCGGCGACAGCTTCACAAAGGGCTTCATCGACGCCTACCCGGCGCAGCTCGAATACGCCTTCGGCTTCGTCACCGGCGGCGTCGGGCGTTCCATCGCGAACGCCTGGCACACGGGCGCGAACACGGTGAACGGCATTCCCGTGCCGCCCGAGAAGACGCCGTTCCTGCGGCAGTTCATGGGCGTCACCGGCTACCAGGCCGAGGCCCAGCGCTACTACGAGGCGCATGAGGAAACGACGGGCAAGCAGAACCGGCTCCGCAGCGCCCGCAAGGAGCTGAAGGAGAACCCCGACAACGCCGAGGCCCAAGCGACCGTCGAAAAGCTGACTGACGAGCTCGGAGCGAAGATCACCAAGGGGCGCGAGACGATCGACTGGTCGAAGAGCGTCGCCAAGCCGTTCCAGGATGCCGACAAGGAAATCAAGGAGCTTCGCACCGAACAGCGCAACCTCCGCAACGACAAGACCAAGACGCCGCTCGAGCGACACCGCCGAGCCGAGAAGATCGAAGGCGAGCTGGAGATCCTCATGAGGGACGCCAGGCGCGACAACTTCGATATGACGCGACCGCCGCCGGCGCAGCGTCCAGCCCCGTGAACCAAGGCCCGCCTCTGGCGGGCTTTTTCACGTCTACCCCCTGACTAAAAAAAGTGAGTGACTGAATGACCGTCCAATGGTCGGCGGCCGTCCGCAATGCGCGTCTCGACGCATGGGAGACGGCAATCGGAACCGCCGCAATCATCCGCATCTACACCGGCACGGTGCCCTCGCCAGATACGAGCGCGGCCCGAACCGGCACCCTCCTGTGGTCGAAGACCCTTGCCTCCGATTGGTCCGCTGCGGCCAGCGGTGGCGTCAAGTCGCTGTCGTCCACCCCTCTGTCCGCGGCCGCTGTCGCGGCTGGCACGGCCGGCTACTACACGATCTTCGCCTCCGACGGCACGACCGTTCACGAGCAGGGCACGATCACTGCGACGGGCGGTGGCGGTGACATGACGATCGACAACACGTCGATCGCCAACGGCCAGACGGTGCAGATCACCGGCTTCCAGAAGACCGAAGCCGGCGCCTAACGGCCATGGCAAAGCCGCCGCAGAGCACAAAGAAACGAAGCGCTGCGGCGGCGCAAACGACTGTGGCACCGTCGCAGCTCGCGACGGCTGACCACGTCGTCCAACTCGGTCACGGAGGCATCCTCCCCGCGCCTGTCCAGGTCGCAACCGCGACCGTCTCAGGCAACCGCTCGATTGCGGTCTCACACACGACCGTCGCGCCCGTCCAGGTCGCGGCGGTCAACGTGCCGAACATCGTCCCGGCCCCGGTCCAGGTCGCGAGCGTCAAGGCTCTCGCCTCGCTCGACCACGCCCAGGCGATCGCGCTCCCGGCGACGACGCTCTACCCCAACCTCTTTGCCTCTCAGCGCACGCTCCTGCCGGCGCAAACCGCCATCGCGAAAGGCATCCCCGGTGCGATCCATTTGCAGTTCATTCCAGCACCGGCACAGGTGGCGGTTGGATTTCACGTGCCCGTGACCGTGCAGCCCCCCTCGCGCGTGCTGCCGGCCGACACGCCCTTCAAGCTGATCCTGTCGCCGCTTCTTTCCGAGGCGACGATCCGCACGCTCGGGGCCGACGCCGTCACCTACGTCGATCAATTCATCACGTTCGAGGCGTACAACTGGAACGTCGACGGCGTGAATTGGGCGTTCCAATACTACTACGACCGCGGCAAGATCGACTATGCGTGGTGGCTCATCACCGGCAACCCGGTCTACCGCGATCACGCCCGCGCCCAGGTGATCGACTACCGCGATGGCTTCGTGCTGCCGAACGACGGCGCCATTCAATCCCATTGGGTTCAGCTCACCGGGCTCGCGCTGCACTACCTCGAGACCGGCGACGAGAGCTCGCGGCTCGCGGTTGGCAAGCTGGCCGATGGCCTTTGGGCCCAAGGCTACCAAGACGCGCTCCCGACCGGCAACATCGACGGTCGGATCAAGGCAAAGATACTCGAGTCTCAAGTCTTTGCGGCCTACATCGACGCGCCGAGCGTCGGCACATTCCCCGGCGGCGCTCCTGGCGGAAACAATTTTGCGGCGAACGCAGC
The DNA here is from genome assembly GCA_045804305.1 of Gemmatimonadaceae bacterium. Taxonomy (GTDB): domain Bacteria; phylum Gemmatimonadota; class Gemmatimonadetes; order Gemmatimonadales; family Gemmatimonadaceae; genus AG11. The sequence goes on from JBJMNM010000116.1 coordinate 9,983, forward strand.
CGCCGCGCTCAACAGCATCCTCTCGTGCCAGCTTCCCGACGGCCGCTGGTATCTCTCGACGTGGGACCAGGATTTAGCGCTCGACGGTTCCGGCCCGACCCAGCGCCCCTTCATGGAGGGGATGCTCAACGACGCGCTGATCGTCTACTCCAAGCTGATCGGGCCCGACGCGCGGATCGTCCCGGCGATCAAGAAGAACCTCGACTGGCTCCTCGCCAACACTTGGGTCGAGTCGGCACAGGCGTTCCGGTACAACACCAAGCTCAATGTCGGCGAGTCGGGGGTCGGGAACGACCAGCCCTCGCCTGTCCTCAACGGCCTCATCCAAAACGGCTTCGGCTTCATCAACCATGAGACCGGGATTGCCGAGTACAAGAGGATCGGCGACCTGATGATTGGGGGCCCGGCCCTCAACCCGGATTTCCTCTACTACGGCAAGCAATTCAATCAGGTCTACACCGGGTTCAAATATTTCGGCTTCACGAACGGCGACCCGGCCGAGTCTCAGGTCATTCCTGCGCCGGTCCAGCAGGCCTTCGCGCGCGCGATCGCCACCATATCGACCTCGAAGACGATCCCGGCGCCAGCGCAGCAGGCCGCCGTCACTGTCGACGATCCCGTATTCCTGGCGAGCGCCAATCAGGCGATCCCGGCGCCCGCGAAGGCGCAGACCGTCACCGTCACCGTGTCGGCCGCCTTCGCCAAGACGATCGCCGCACCGGCCCAGGTCGCGACGGCGACCCGCAATGCCACTCTTACACAAAGTGTAAATGTGCCGGCGCCGGCGCAGGCCGCGACCGTCGCTGTGGTGATCCACGCCGACGCCTCGCAGACGATCCCCGCGCCTGAAATGACGGCCGATCCCGGTTGGTGGAGCTCGCTCTACACCGATCCGCCCGACCAGGTCGCGACCGCGAAGGCGATCGTCGACACCGGCGTTATCGCCCAGGTGCTCCTGCCGCCCTCGCAGATCTTCACGGCAACGACCGTCGACCGCTTTGCCGTCGCGAACCAAGTCACGTTGATGATGCCGATGGCGCCCGCGACCATCACGGTCACGGCCCAGGCGTTCCACTTCGGCGACGTGCCGCTGCCTACGACGAGCGCGCAGGCGACGGTTGGCGACAACCTGACAGTCGTCGCCGCCCAGGCGGTCCCAGCGCCGGCGCAGAGCGCCGAGGCGACGGTCCTCGTCCAGGTGACGGTCGACCAGGCGATCGCGGCGCCGGCGTCGGTGCAGACCTTCCGGCGCGTCGGCGGCTTCGACCACGACCAGGCGATCGCCGCCCCGGCTCAGATCGCAACGGTGGTCGGGCTCTCAGTCCGCTCCGCGGTGGCCGACCAGCTCGTCCCGCCCCCTCTCACGAGCGTAACCGCTCCTCCAACATTGGTGCTGCCTGTGGTCACTCCTTTCGACGAAATCCTGTCGCCGCTTCTTTCCGAGGCGACGATGCGCTCGCTGCCCGCCCTCGACGGCAACCGCTACATGGATCGGTTCGCAGAGTACGCGGACATCCATTTCAACCTCTACGGCGTCGATTGGCAGGCGACCGACTATTACGACCGCGGCAAGCTCTACTACGCCTGGTACTTGATGACCGGGAACCCGGTCTACCTGACGCGCGCTCGAGCGACGGTCATCAACTATCGCGACGGCTACGTGCTGCCGAACAACGGCGCCCTCGCCGACCACCAGAACCAACTCACCGGCCTGGCGCTGCACTGGCTGGAGGCCGGCGACACACAGTCCCGCCTCGCCGTCGGCGAAATGGCCGATCATATGTGGGGCTACCAAAACGCCCTCGCGCGCCATGGCATCGACCCGCGCATCAAGGCGAAGGTGCTCGATACCCAGGTCTTTGCCGCCTACATCGACGCACCGAGCCCCGGCGCAAACCCCGGCGGCTATCCCGGCGGCAATGACTTCCAGGCGAACGCGCGCCTGGCGCTGACACGCATCCTCTCGTCGCAGCTCGCCGACGGCACGTACCGTTCGGATTGGGACCAGGACTTCGCGCTCGACGGCTCGGGCCCGATCGTTCGCGCCTTCATGGAAGGGATGCTGAACGATGCGATGATTATGTACTACAAGCTGATCGAGCCCGACCCGCGGATCCTGCCGGCGGTCAAGCAGAACATCGACGCGCTGTGGGAGATTTCCTGGGTGCCAGACGCGAAGGCGTTCCGGTACGACAGCAAGCCGTGCGTTGGCGAAGGCGTCGGCTCAGACGTTCCCGCTCCCGACCTCAACGGCCTCCTCAACAAGGCCTTCGGCTGGGTCTTCCACCAAACCGGCGACGAGCTCTACAGGACGCGCGGCGATCTGATCTTCCAGGGCGGCACGGGCCACGGGAGCCTTGGCGAGCCCTACTACTACGGCACAAAACAGTTCAATCAGATCTTCACCAACTTCAATTACCCTGCCTACGCCTACGGGACCGCGCCGACCGTGCCGCCGATCGGCACCGTCGTTCACGCGACACACAGCCAGACGATCGCGCCGCCGGCGCAAGTCGCGACCCTCTCGCGGCGCTTCGGCCTCTTCGCCGATCAGCTCGTCCCCGCGCCGGCGCAAGTCGCGACGGCGACCGTCTCGGGCACGATCGGCGGCGTCCCCCCGGGCCACGGCCGCGGCAACGCATTCGGCCACGGCAAGAAGATCAAGATGCTCATCGGCCGCTCTGAAGAGGCCGCGCTCGAGGGCGCCGCTTAAACCACTCCCCCCCACCAAGGAACAGTACCTATGAAGAAGTTTCTCGCCGTCGCGTTCGCCGCGGCGGTCCTCGCCCTGTCGCCTGCGGCAGAGGCGTTCACCTATAGCGCCACGGTCAAGACCAACCGCATGACAGCGGTTCGCGACACCTGGGGCGCGTCGGCGAAGCTCAAGATCTACCACTCCGACGGCACGACGGTATGCGCGACGTTCACGCTCTCGGCGACCACGGCTGACAGCACGATTTCGGGCTCGGTGCTCACGATCAAGTTCACCGGCAACTCGGCCTCGCAGACCGTTTCCGCTTCCGCGGCTTGCACCGCGACGAGCGCCAAGATCACGACCAGCGCGGACGTTGACGTGATCACGTCGTTCACGGTTGGCACGTCGGGCTCCGACATCAACCTGAACAACACGAGCATCACGTCGGGGCAGTCTGTCTCGATCACGGCCGCATCGCTCACCCACAACTGAGCGCGACAGCGCCAAGAACCGGACACACCCATGGCTCTCGTATCTGCCGAGTTCTCGCTCGCCGGCGTCAACACCGCGAACACCTCGCTCTTCAACCTCAAGGCGACATCGACGGTCCCGATCCGGGTGCTCGAGGTCGGCATCTTCGTCGCGGTCGCACCGACGACGGCACCGGACCTCGGCCTGGTGCGCATGAACGCCGTCGGCACGGGCGCGATCACCTCGACCGCCGGGGCCACGCACGAGAGCGGAGCCA
>JBJMNM010000117.1:0-2005 GCA_045804305.1 Gemmatimonadaceae bacterium
CGCCCTCGAGGTGTGGCCGATGATCACGCTCATTCGCCTGCGGATTCTGCGGGGTCGAGGGGCGCTCGACGCGGCATCTCGCGGCACAGTGACGCGGCGGATCGCGACGATCAGCACGGTCGAGGCGTTCCTGGTCGTGATCATGGTCGGGCTCGCGGTCGCGATGGCGCGAAGTTACGGGGCCCGCGCCTGACCGCGTCCTCGGCGCCATGCGAGGCGATCGATGGACGCTGACGTCATCGTCGTCGGCGCGGGGCTCGCAGGCCTCGTCGCGACCGCCGAGCTCGTAGACGCCCGTCGTCGGGTGATCCTGCTGGAGCAGGAGCCGGAAGCATCACTCGGCGGTCAGGCGTTCTGGTCGCTCGGCGGGCTCTTCCTCGTGAACTCCCCCGAGCAGCGACGGCTTGGCGTGCGCGATTCGCATGATCTCGCACTCCAGGATTGGCTCGGCTCGGCCGCCTTCGACCGCCCGGAGGACCACTGGCCTCGCCGGTGGGCGGAGGCCTACGTCGACTTCGCGGCGGGAGAGAAGCGCGCGTGGCTGCACGCACAGGGCGTTCGCTTCTTCCCCGTGGTCGGATGGGCGGAGCGCGGTGGCGCGCTGGCTACTGGTCATGGGAATACGGTACCGCGCTTTCACGTCACGTGGGGCACAGGCCCCGGCGTGCTCGCGCCGTTCCTGCGCCGCGTGCGTGATGGCGTGTCACCCGGACTGGTGACCATGAAGTTCCGACATCGCGTGAACGAGGTCACGCGGACGAATGGCGTGGTGGACGGCCTGCAGGGCGACGTCCTCGCGTCGAGCACGGCGAGTCGCGGCCAGGCGAGCTCGCGCGACGTTGTCGGCGAGTTCGCGCTGCGCGCGCAGGCGGTGATCGTCACGGCGGGCGGCATTGGCGGGAATGACGAGCTCGTGCGCCGAAGCTGGCCGTCACGGCTCGGGCCACCGCCCGACCACATGCTCTCCGGCGTGCCGGCGCACGTGGACGGACGCATGCTGGCGATCACCGAAGCGGCCGGCGCACGGGTCATCAATCGTGACCGGATGTGGCATTACACCGAGGGCATCGCCAACTGGAACCCGATCTGGCCGCGGCACGGGATCCGTATTCTCCCGGGGCCGTCATCGCTCTGGATCGATGCCGCGGGACGACGTCTTCCACCACCACTCTTTCCGGGCTTCGATACGCTCGCCACGCTCGAGCACATCGCGCGCACGGGATACCACTATAGCTGGTTCGTGCTCACCCAGAAGATCATCGAGAAGGAGTTCGCCCTGTCCGGCTCCGAGCAGAACCCGGATCTCACGGGACGAAGCATCCGGAAGACGCTGGGCCGAGTGCTGCCCGGCGCACCGCCGCCGGTGGAGGCGTTCAAGCAGCATGGGAAGGATTTCATCGTGCGCGACACGCTCTCGGCGCTGGTGGACGGAATGAACGCGCTCACCGGCGAGGCACGCATCGACCTCGCGTCGCTCGAGCGCGAGGTCCGCGCCCGCGACTCGCAGCTCGACAATCCCTTCGGCAAGGACGCGCAGATCACCGCGATGCGTGGCGCACGAGGCTATCTCGGCGACAAGCTCACTCGCGTGGCGACGCCGCATCGGCTCCTCGACCCGAAGGCGGGGCCGTTGATCGCGGTGCGGCTCTCGATTCTCACCCGGAAGACGCTCGGGGGGCTCGAGACCGATCTATTGAGCCGAGTGCTCGGCGGCGACGGGCGCGCAATTCCGGGATTGTATGCGGCGGGGGAAGTGGCCGGCTTCGGTGGGGGCGGGATGCACGGGTATCGTTCGCTCGAAGGGACCTTCCTCGGCGGCTGCATCTTTTCGGGGCGTGCTGCCGGCCGCGCCGCCGCCGAGGTGACGGCATCATGACGGCTCATTTGCTCCTGATCTGTGGGAGCCTCCGCGCCGGATCGGTGAACGAGGCCGTGCTGCGCACCGCGGCGACGCTTGCGCCAGCCGACGTGACCACCAGCATCTATGACGGGCTGGCGGCATTGC
>JBJMNM010000118.1:0-3709 GCA_045804305.1 Gemmatimonadaceae bacterium
ATGCGACGGTCGTAACGGCAACAGCTTTGAACTGCTCCAACATCCAGCGGATCACTCCGTGTGGCTGTCGGACTCCCAGTGGCCCGCCATGCCGATCGACCATGCCAGCATCCATCCTTTACTGGTCAGTCCCTCACCCGGGCAACCGCACGACGGCTTGAGGTTGCTGGGCGAGCTCCGCTCACCGAACCAAAGCGGGTCCGAGGGCTGATGGGGCGGTATTCGGCGCACCCCCAAAGACAGATGCCAGCCCTCCGACGATCTCGACGAGTAAAGGGACGATGCCCGCGTGGTCGTGGCAGCGTGGCGGGCCACTGGGAGTCCCACAGCCACACGGAGTGATCCGCTGGATGTTTGGAGCAGTTCAAAGCTGTTGCCGTTACGACCGTCGCATCACGCTGTTGCTCGCCTGTAAAACGCGATCGCCTACCGCCTGTAAACCCGCACGTAGTCGACGACCATCTGCTGCGGGAGCGTCAGCGACGCATCGGGGTCGCCCGGCCAGGCGCCGCCCACCGCGACGTTGAGCAGCAGAAAGAAGGGATGGTCGAACACCCACGTCGCGCCAGAGGGCAGACTGGCTGGCGTGGCGCGATGATACTCGCGCTCATCGACGAGCCAGCGGATCTGCCCCGGCGTCCACTCCACCGCGAACAGGTGAAAGTCGTCGGCGAACGTGCCCGTCGGTAGCGTGTAGCTGCCGGTGATCCCGTTGCCGGCCGAGTAGCCAGGTCCGTGCATCGTCCCGTGCACCATGGCCGGCTCGCGACCGATGTTCTCCATCACGTCGATCTCGCCGGACTTCGGCCAGCCGACCGTGCCGACGTCGGCGCCGAGCAGCCAGAAGGCCGGCCAGATGCCCTGCCCGCGCGGAATGCGGATGCGCGACTCGACGCGGCCGTAGGTGGGCTCGAGCCGTCCTCTGGTCGTGAGGCGCGCCGAGGTATGCCGACAGGTTCCGTACCAGCAGTGGTACGAAGTCTTCGGTTCGGCGGCGCGAGCCGTGATGACGAGGTGCCCCGTCCCGTCGAGCGAGGCGTTCTCGGTGCCCGTAGTGTAGTACTGCCACTCCTGGTTTCCCCAGCCCTGCCCACCCGTATCGGCCACCCACTTCGTGCCGTCGACTGCTGCACCGGCGCCGCCATCGAACTCGTCGCTCCATGTGAGCGTCCATGCCGGCGGCTGCCCGTCGCCGGCCGGCAGCACGACACCCGGGGGACTCGGCGCAGCAGATCCGCACGCCGTGAGCATCGTTGCGGCAGCGAGGACGAGCGTCGAGGCAGCGCGTCGGAACATGAAGGCGGGGACGATTCGTGAGCGAGCGATGCGTTCGACCAAGCCGCATCTTCGCTCGGGCGTGTCCCGTGCGCCAGTCGCAACAGCCGCTCCTGCCAGCCCCTCGAGACCGTTGGGAAGTTCGGATCAACAACGGATCAGCGGATCGCCTCCGTGCCATGCCAGGCCGCCGAGTGGCAGAGCCGCACAAAACGTTGGGGGTGCGGGGCGAGTGCTCTGTGGCGAATCGAGTGCATCGCGGTGGCCGAGTTCTCAATCACTGCTTTTCGGCTCACCGGGGCGAGAGTAGAGCGACCCATTCTCTCCCGCACCGTCAAAGCATTTCTGGCCGGGTGCAGGAAGCTGTGGACGCCACACGGCATCGATCCGAAGATCCGTGTTGATCCGCACCTCCCAACGGTCTCGAGGGGCTGGCCGGAGCGGCTGTTCCCAAGCGCGAGGGACCAGCCCGAGCAGCCGTTGCCGCGGCGCTCCGGCCTTCGCCCCGACTTGTAGATTCCTCTCATGACCCCGCCCGTCCCTCACCGTCCACGCCCCGCCCTTCGCCGCGCGATCATGGCCGTGCCGTTCGTGGCCTGCCTCGCGTTGGCGGCCCGATGGAACCGTGAACCGGTCGGCACGATCGCGGACCCCGGCCGGCCAGGGTTCCAGCTGCACGATCGGACAGCCGCAGCCGGCATCCGGTTCGTACATCATCGCGCCACGTTCGATCCGAAGCTCGCCAACATCGAGCCCCACGTTGCCGCCGTTGGCGCGTCGGTGTCGGTGGCGGACTTCGACGGCGACGGCTGGCCGGACCTGTACTTCACCAACAGCCGCTTCGGTGAGCCGAACGCGCTCTACCGGAATCGTGGCGACGGCACCTTCGAGGAGGTGGCGGCGTCCGCGGGACTCGCGGACCTCAACCGCGCCGGCGAAGGCGTCTCGATGGGCAGCATCTGGGGCGACGTCGACAACGATGGCCGCGAAGATCTGCTCGTGTATCGGTACGGGCAGCTCGCGCTCTTCCGCAACCTCGACGGACGTCACTTCCAGGACATCACCGAGCAGGCCGGGCTGCGTCGTTGGGTGAACAGCAACGGGGCGATCTGGCTCGACTACGACCGCGATGGTCTGCTCGACCTTTACGTCACCGCATACTTCCGCAGCGACATCGACCTGTGGCATCTGTCGACGACGCGGATCATGCACGACAGCTTCGAGTACGCCACTAACGGCGGCAAGAACCTGCTCTTCCATAATCTCGGGGGCGGCAGGTTCGAGGACGTCACCGATCGCATGGGCGTCGGCAGCACGCGATGGTCGCTCGCCGCGGCGTCGGCGGACTTCAACGGCGACGGGTGGCCGGACATCTACGTCGCCAACGACTACGGGCCCGAGGAGCTGTACCTCAACGATCACGGCAAGCGGTTCGTGCTCGCCAAAGCCGGCCTCGAGAGCGAGTCGAAGAGCGGCATGTCCGTCGCGCTGGGCGACGCGTTCAACCGTGGCCGGCTCGACGCCTTCGTCACCAACATCTCTGAGCGCGGATACCTGTTCCAGAACAACAACCTGCGTCTCAATGGCATGACGGAGACGGGGCGCTTCAAGAACGTCGCCGACGCGCAGGTCGCCGACGCGGGCTGGGCCTGGGGTGCGCAGTTCGGCGACTTCAACAACGACGGCGCCAACGAGCTGTTCGTCGCCAATGGCTTCATCTCCGCGGACAGAGGCAGGAGCTACTGGTATGAAATGTCGAAGATCGCCGGTGCCAATGGGCGTCTGTTCGAGGACGCGAACAGCTGGCCCGCGTTCGGCACCACGAGCCTCTCCGGGTACGAGCGCTCGCGCCTCTACCTGAACCGCGGCCTGGCCGGCTGGGTCGACGTCGCGGCCAGGGTGGGCGTCACCGACGACCTGGACGGTCGCGCCGTCGCGCTGGCGGATCTCTGGAACAGGGGCGCGGTCGACGTGATCGTCGCGAACCAGAATCAGCCGGCCCTGCTCTACCTCGACGAGCCGGACCCTGTTAACCACTGGATCGCCTTCAAGCTGGTGGGCACGCGCAGCAATCGCAGCGCGATCGGCGCCGAGGTGGTGATCGAGGCGAGCGGGCTCACGCAGCGCCGGATCGTGGACGGCGGGATGGGCTTCGCGAGCCAGAACGATCGTCGCCTGCACTTCGGCCTCGGTCGCCGCGAGTGGGTCGACCGCGCGGTCATTCACTGGCCCTCGGGCACCGAGCAGGTGCTCCAGCATCTCGCCGTCGATCAGTTCCACACCATCACCGAGCCTCGGCGCTGACGTCCATGAGCGACGCGATACGCACGTCCGCCGCCGCGAGGAACCCGCTCGCGCGCCTGTGGGAGCGCGCCAGCCGGCTCGATCCGCGCTACCTCATCGCGCTGCTCATCACGCTCGTGCTGCTGGCGGC
>JBJMNM010000119.1:0-3749 GCA_045804305.1 Gemmatimonadaceae bacterium
CGTGCTCGAGATATGACGAGTAGGCACGCCGCGCCGTGGGCAGATCGTTCTGCGCTTCGGCGGTGAGACCGAGGAAGAGCGCGGTGGTGCCGTCCTTCGGGTCCAGGCGAGCGGCGGTCTCCAGCGCCGAGCGCGCGGTTCACCGCGGCGGACGTGGGCGAGGCCGTCTGCTGCTTCTCCAGACGGACGATCGCCTCCGGGCTGGCCTGACCGGTGCCGACGCCGCCGGTCGCGCACGCCGCCAGCAGCGCGACGCCCAACGATGCGGAGATGAGCGAGCGAGTGCGCATGCGGCCGCCTCCTAGCGGTCGGGGTCGAGCATGTCCTCGAAGCGCATCCACTGGGCGTAGAAATACAGGTCCACGTACCCGGTGCCACCGTTGCGATTCTTGCGCACGAGCAGCTCGGTGGCGCCCTCGATGCCTCGCGCGCTGTCGTACATCCCTTCGCGGAACAGCGACAGCACCACGTCGGCGCGCTCCTTCACGGCGCCGTTCGCGCCGAAGTCGTCGAGCAGCGGACGTCGATCGTCGCGCGCCGCCAGATGAGGCAACGACGTCGTGAGCAGTACGGCGACGCGCGCGTCGAGCGCGAGCTGCTTGAGACCTCGCACGGCCGTGGCCTCCTCCTCGACGGTGGTGCGCACGCCAGGCAGGAGCGACGACAGCCCGTCCACCAGGACCAGGTCCACTCCACGGACGGCGGTCACCTCTTCGGCGATCGCGGCCACGCCGCCGGCTGGCATCCGCTCCACCACCGGTAGCTCGTCACGAAGGCGCACCGCGGCGGCGCCCACACCGGCGCGGGTCACCTCGTCCAGCGTGCCCTGGCGGAGGTCGTCGATCCGGGTGCGGCCTTCGATCGCCAGCGCGCGCTCGAGCACGCGCTCGACCAGCATCTCACCGGAATAGAAGAGCGCCGACCGGCGCTGCTGGGCGACCCGGAGCGCGATGGCGAGGGTGAGGGCACTCTTGCCGCTCCCCACGTCGCCGCCGAGCACGACCAGGTCGCCGCGGCGGAGGCCGCCGCCGAGGAGCTTGTCGAGGCTGGGGAAACCGGACGGGACCGTGTCCGCGGGGACTGCCCCATCGGCAACGGCATCGACGCGACCCAGCAGGAGCGACAATGGGGAGATGTCGGTGCCGCGCGGCATCTTCCAAGATAGGGTGCGTCAGACAGACAGAGCAAGGAAAATACTGCCCGAAAAACCGCTATGTCAGCCCTGGAGCGACGCCGCGAGGGAGTCCAGCTCGGCCCGGGAGAACGAATCCAGGTAGGAGGCCGCGGCGGCGGCCAGCGCGGCCAGCTCGCGCGCCACGACCGCTCGGCTGCCGCTGGCGCTGGTCTCCAGGCATCGCTGGAGCGGTCCCTTGACCCCGGTCGGGAGGGCCAGCGTTGCGACCCAGCCCTTGGCGCCAGTGCTACGGGCCGTGCGGGCGGTGGCATGCGCGGCATCGCCATCGACGAGGCATTCCGCGGCCAGGCGCGCCGCGACGAAGCAGGCGAGCGCCACTTCCCGCGCGCCCCCGATGGGCGCTCGACCAGCGAGGCCGGCGAGATGGCGGAAGGGAAAGACGGGCGCCGCGAGGGCGTAGGGCGGTAGTGGGACAGGCACGCGGGGAATCTGCGCTGAAAACCGTAAAAGCGTGAGACCGCCTCACTGCCCAACCCCCTGACCCCCTGACCGCCTGACCGCCTGGCCGTTTGCCCCCTCTATAGCGCACGGCTTAGTTTGAATCATGCCGCACCAGGCCAAGGCCGTCCTCTGGGTCGACGATGAGGCGGAGCTGCTCGAGCCGCACCGCATCTTCTTGCGTGACAAAGGGTTCGAGGTTCAGACCGCCACCAACGCCGACGACGCCGCCGAGCTCGTGCGGCGTCGTCCGTTCGACCTCGTCCTGCTGGACGAGCAGATGCCCGGCACCCGTGGCCTCGAGGCGCTGAAAGAGCTGCGCGACATCGAGCCCACCATTCAGGTGGTCCTGGTGAGCAAGAGCGAGGAGGATGGCACGCTCACCGAGGCACTCGCCAAGAACATCGGCGGCTATCTCGTGAAGCCGGTCACCCCTCGGCAGGTGTACGCGATGGTCGCGCGTCTGCTCGAAGGGCCGCGCATTCGCCAGCAGGCGGTGGCGCGCGCGTTCGTGGACCGGTTCCGCGCCATGCAGCTCGAGTCGCCGCGCGAGCTCGGCTGGCGTGGATGGATCGACCGCTACCTGGAACTCGTGCAGTGGGACCTCGATCTCACCAGCGCGAACGAGATGGGTCTTCACGACTCGCTTCTCGGACTCTATCCCGACATGCGCCGCGAGTTCGCGACGTACATGTCGCGCGCCTATCCGGAGTGGGTCGCCGATCTCGAGGGCGACCGGCCGCCGCTGTCGATCGACATCGTGAACGAGTTCCTCATGCCCGTCGTGCGACAGGATCGCGCGGCCGTCTTCATCGTCATCGATTGCCTCCGGCTCGATCAATGGAAGGTGATCGAGCCGGTGATCGCCCCGATGTTCGACATCGATACGACGCATTACTTCGGTGTGCTGCCGACCGCCACGCCATATGCCCGCAACGCCCTGTTCGCCGGCCTCTTCCCGAACGAGATCGCCGCGCGCTTCCCCGACTGGTGGGGCGAGCGTGAGGACGAGACGCTCAACGCCCACGAGCGCGACCTGCTCGAGGCGCAGGTCACCGAGATCGGCGGCGGCAGCAGGATCCCGGTGAAGTACGACAAGATCTCCTCGTCGTACGAAGCGGATGAGCTGGAGCGCAGGCTGGCGAACGCGATCGCTCCCGACGGGATTAGCGCATTCGTGTTCAACTTCGTGGACCTGCTGACGCACGGACGGTCGGAGTCGGCCATCCTGTACGAGGTGGCGCGAGACGAGATCGCGCTCCGGCAGCTCACGCTCCAGTGGTTCAAGCGGTCGGCGCTGTTCAGCGTGCTCCAGGAAGCCGCGCGCCGAAAGGTGAAGGTGCTCGTGACGAGCGACCACGGCTCCATCCATTGTCACACGCCCGCCACGGTCTTCGCGCGGCGCGACGCCACGCAGAACCTGCGCTACAAGTTCGGCGAGGATCTGCGCGCCGAGAATCCCGACCTCGCCCTGTTGTTCAAGGACGAGGACGCGCTCAAGCTGCCGCGCCGCGGGCTCGGCGCCAACACGCTGCTCGCGACGGGCGACAGTTTCTTCGTCTACCCGACCAAGCTGCGCGAGTATCAGAGCCGCTACCGCGGCTCGTTTCTGCATGGCGGCGTGACGCCGGAGGAGTGCATCCTGCCGGTGTCCCTGCTCACCCCGAAGCGCTGACGCATGTATCGACGATTGCTTCGGTATCTGCGCCCGCACTCCTGGCGCATGGCGGGAACGATCGGCTGCAACATCATCGCCGCGGCGCTCGACGTCTTCTCGTTCACCCTGCTCGTTCCCTTTCTGAACGCGCTGTTCGGCGCGGCGCAGTTCATCCCCACCAGCTCGGGATGGATCTCGTCCATCCAGGAGGGCCTGGTCGGCGCCTTCCTGAATCCCGCCGATCGCCTCGGATCGGTGGAGACGATGATGGTCGCCATCATGGCGATCGTCGCGATCAAGAATGTCTTCGTGTGGCTGGGTGGACAGCTTGGCGCATCGCTCCAGGAGAACGTCACGCGCGATCTGCGTGACGGCGTGTTCCGTCACCTCCAGCGGCTGCCGCTCGGCTACTTTCAGCGGACCAAGACCGGGCAGATCATCTCGCGCGTCCTGAGCGAC
>JBJMNM010000120.1:0-2517 GCA_045804305.1 Gemmatimonadaceae bacterium
GTCACCAGGTTCCGGAGGTCCGACTTCATCGCCGCCGTGTACGCCTTCGTCTTCGTGTTGGCGAACTTCGGAATCGCGATCGCGGCCAGAATGCCGATGATCACGACCACGATCAGCAGCTCGATCAGCGTAAAACCCTTCTTGACGGAGTTTTTCATGATTGGATACCGAACTTGAGGAAGGTGCGCCGCGGAGGAGGGAACAGCTGGCGGCCGTTGAACCGGTGGGGAATTCACTGCCACTCAAATGCAGTGAGGGTGCCACGTGTGCCACTTCGGATGATTATTCCTAACTGCTTACTGGGTAGATAGTTACGCCGATCCGCGCCGTCGGCATCGATCCGCGCGTTCACTTCCCGTCTTGCAATCTGCCACCATTCCGGGGAAGTGCGAGAGGCGGGGACGGGTCCTCCGCGAACGGACCGACCGGCGCCCGTGCAGTAGACGGCCCGCCACGATGTATGGTAACGCCATTCTTTTGGTCATCCGCGCCCACGACGGTCGAGAACGACGCTCGCGGCCGAGACTCCACGAAACTGCGCCTCCTCGAACAGCGAGAGCCCGCTCAGGTCGGAGTTCGCGAGGTGAAGTCCGCGAGGAGCCCAGTGCGCCTCCACCCGCGCCGCGTCGGTCAGAAAATGAACCGTCGGGCGAATCATGCCATGTCCGAGCCGCATCACGTCCACATGCGTCACGCACCGCCGGATGTCGGTGTGCGCCTGCTCGAGCTCCGTGAGAATTCGCTCGACGCAGTCGCCCCATGACACCGCCGACAATACCCGCCGCGCGTCGCCGGGCGCGCTCTGAGCAAGAGCGTGATAGTAGGTCCACACCGTTGGCCCATCGGTGCGGGATCGAAGGGACTGATGCGTCGCCACGACGTAGCCGAGTCCGCCCGCGTTGCGGAGCACGTTGTCCCACGCCGGCGCCACACCGCTCTCTCGGGGCCACTGCGCGAGCGTCAGGTTCGCCACGAGCCAGGGCGAATACGTGAAGCCCGGCGATCGCATTCCCTCCACGAGATATGGCGCAATGAAAGTCGGCGCGGCGAAGATCACATCCTCGCACCGGATCTCCTGTTCTCCGGCGCGCACGAGCCACCCACGGTCATGACGCGCGATCTGGTGCACGGGCGCATTCGTGGTGATGTAGCGAGCGAGCTTGGCGGCGAGTCGACGCGCGATCCAGGCGTTGCCCTCCGGCCAGGTGAGCACCCCGGTGTCGTTCGGCTCGCGAGACGCGAAATAGTGCAGCCCAGCCCACGCCGACGTGTCGCGTGCGAGTGCGCCGTAGTCGTCACGCGTGGCATAGTCTGCATACCAGCGCATCGCCGGCGAGCGCAGTCCCTCGCGCGACAGCCACTCGGCGAACGACGTCCGATCCAGCGGCGAGTCTCGGCGGACGCCCAACGCCATCGGAATGGTGAACTCGCCGGACGCTCGCGCCGCGGCGATGCGCTCCTCGAATCGGCGCAGCTCCTCACGGCCGGTTGGACTGCTCGACAGCTCCGCCTCGAGCCCGGACTGCCACTCGCCGTGCACGAACAGTCGCTCGTGCGGCGCAAAGCAGAGGCTGCGTTCGTCCCACTCCGTTCCGTTGAGAAGTCCGAGCTCCACGAACAGCTCGCGCACCAGTGTGGCACGCGGACCGGGCACGGGTACGTAATGCGCCGCCCACGGATAGCGCGACACCGCGTTCTCTCCACCGCGGGCATTGCCGCCCACCTCGTGCTCGAGCTCGAGCAGCACGAAGTCGTGGAACCCCCGGCGCTCGAGCTGCCACGCCGCACTCAGGCCGGCGATTCCACCGCCGACGATGACGACCGGAACTCGGCGCCTGCCACGAACGGCTGGCCAGACGCCGCGGTCACGCAGGCGGTGGCCGATCGCCGAGCTGTCGTTGACGAACGCGCCCGAGATGCGAGGTCCGCTCTTGCGCTCGAGACCGAGCAGCGCGGGAGCACGGGTGATCGGACTCGCCAGCACACCGGCCGCCACCGCCCCGACGCCGCCGAGGACGAACTCACGGCGGGAGATCGTCACCGCGAGCCCCTCATCGATTTATCCTGTCCCACTCCTGCTCGTAGTAGCGCACCAGGACCTGCGTGTTCAAGCGGTTCGCCTCGGCCGAAACGGGCTTCATGTCGGACGGAAACTCGAACAGCCGCGGAATCTCGGCGACGGTGAGGAATCGCAATCCGGATGGCAGCTGTGCTGGGGGCGTGTATACGCCATCGGGGGTCCCGAGCACGAATCCCCATTCGCCGAACGAAGGCACATACACGTGATAGGGATATGTCCTGAGCCCGCCCTGGCGCATCGACTCGGCGATGCTCCAGTAGCTCTGCCGCGCGAACATCGGTGAGGTCGCCTGCACGACGACCAATCCGCTGCGTGACACATGGCGCGTGAGGAGCCGATAGAACGCCGTCGTGTACAGCTTCCCCACGCCATAGTTGTTGGGGTCGGGAAAATCGACGACGATGAAATCGTAGCTCTCCCGATTCCGATCGAGCCAC
>JBJMNM010000121.1:0-2089 GCA_045804305.1 Gemmatimonadaceae bacterium
GCGAGATCGCGCGGCTCCTCGGCGGCGAGATCCGGGTGGAGAGCACGCCGGGACGCGGCAGCACGTTCACGCTCTTCCTGCCTGCGCGGTACGTGGAGGTTCCGGGCACGAGGGGCGACGACGGAGGCATCGGGGCGGCGCGGCGGCGCGAGCGCGGGGGCGACATCTGGGCGAGCCCGGATGCGAGTCAGTCGCGACCGCGCCCCGCGGCGCCCCGACCGAGCACCGAGGAACGGCGTCCGCAGTCGACGACCGTGGAGGCTGGCGGATGGGAGCGATCCGGTGGCGGCACGGCGGTGGTCGATGCGCCGCCGGCGACGGAAGAGCAGTATGACGAGCCGGTGCCGCGCGACTCACTGCCCAAGCCGGTCGGCTTCGATGACGACCGCGACAGCATCGAGCCGGGCGACCGGGTGCTGCTCATCGTGGAAAACGACGTGAACTTCTGCAAGATCCTCCTCGAGATGGCGCGCGAGAAGGGATTCAAGGGACTGTGCGCGCTGGACGGCGAGGCGGGGCTCAAGCTCGCGCACGCCTTCGAGCCCGATGCGATCACGCTCGACATCGACATGCCGGGGATGGACGGCTGGGCGGTGCTCGATCGGCTCAAGCACCATCCGCAGACGCGCCACATCCCGGTGCACATCATCACCGGCGTGCGCGAGCGGCAGCAGGGGCTCAAGTCGGGGGCGCTCGCCTATCTGGAGAAGCCGGTGACGAAGGAGGCGCTCGACGAATCGTTCGCGAAGATCGCCAGCTTCATCGACACGTCGGTGAAGCGGCTGCTCGTGGTGGAGGACGATCAGGCGCAGCGCGAAGCGATGATCGAGCTGATTCAGCACGAGGACGTGGAGATCACCGCGGTCGCGACCGCCGAGGACGCGCTGCGCGAGCTGTCGACCGGCCACTTCGATTGCATGGTGCTCGACCTCGGGCTCCAGGGCGTGAACGGCTTCGAGCTCCTGGAGACGGTGAAGGCCAATCCGCAGATGTGGGATCTGCCGATCATCATCTACACGGGCAAGGAGCTGTCGCAGGCCGAGGAGACGAAGCTCCGCAAGTTCGCCGAGACGATCATCGTGAAGGACGTGAAGTCGCCGGAGCGGCTGCTCGACGAAACGGCGCTCTTCCTGCATCGCGTGGAGGCCAAGCTGCCCGAGCAGAAGCGGCGGATGCTGGAGCGTCTGCACAACACGGACGCGGTGTTCTCCGGCAAGCGCGTGCTGATCGTGGACGACGACGTCCGGAACATCTTCTCGCTGACGAGCATGCTCGAGGACCATGGCATGCAGGTGTCGTTCAGCGAGAACGGCAAGGACGCCGTCGCCATGCTGCGCGAGCGGCAGGATTTCGACCTGGTGCTCATGGACATCATGATGCCGGAGATGGACGGCTACGAGACCACGCGCGCCATTCGTCAGATCCCGTCCCTCAAGGCGCTGCCGATCATCGCCCTCACGGCGAAGGCGATGAAGGGCGACCGCGAGAAGACGATCGCGGCGGGAGCATCCGACTACATCACCAAGCCGGTGGACACGGATCAGCTCCTCAGCCTGATGCGTGTATGGCTGTACCGGTGAGCTCTGGGCAACCCCTCGCGGGGGCGCCGCTCACGTACAACCCCGACCTGGAGCGGCTCGAGATCGAGCTGCTCCTGGAAGGGGTGTTTCGCCACTATGGTTTTGATTTTCGCGCGTACGCGTACGCGTCGATCCGCCGGCGGCTGTGGAAGCGTGTGGAGGGCGAAGGGCTGCGCTCGATCTCCGAGCTGCAGGCCAGGATCCTCCACGATCCGGAGGCGATGGAGCGGATGCTCCTCGACCTCTCGGTCAACGTCACGGCGATGTTCCGTGATCCGAGCTTCTACAACGAGTTTCGCGAGCGGGTCATTCCTCTGCTGCGCACCTATCCCTTCATCAGGATATGGCACGCGGGGTGTTCGACGGGGGAAGAGGTGTACTCGATGGCGATCCTGCTCGAGGAGGAGGGGCTGTACGATCGCGCTCGGCTGTACGCCACCGACATCAACGACGTGGTGCTCCAGCGCGCCAAGCAGGGGATCTTTCCCCAGGACCGAATGCAGGAGTAC
>JBJMNM010000122.1:0-5978 GCA_045804305.1 Gemmatimonadaceae bacterium
AGATGTGGCCGGAGTACACGGCGGACGATCTGGCGGAGGCGCTCGCCGATTTCCGCGGCCGGAACCGGCGATTCGGGCTGGCACCCGAGCAGGTGGCGTCCTGAGGTCATGATGGCTGACACCGGCGCGGTCAAGCTCTTCGCGCCGACAGCCGATACTCGCTCGTGAGCCAATTTCTCACGAGCTTTCATGTCTCAACACACGCGCGTGCTTCTCGTGGACGCCGATGGCGCGAGCGCCACCGCGCTCCTGCAGCTGCTCGGGCCGGCGGGATACGAGGTCAGCCACGCTGCCTCGGTCGACGCCGCGGTCAGGCAGTTGGCGCGCTCGGATGCCGACGTCTTGCTCCACTCCCTCGATACCGGCGGGCTCGCGGGCGTGACGCGCCTCGCCGGCGCGGCGCCCGAGGCGGAGCTCGTCCTCCTCGCGGGCGCTGCACAGCTGGCCGTGGCGCGTGAAGGGCTGCGGCTCGGCGCCTGCGACATCGTGGAGCGGGCGCGAGACCTGGACTCGTTTCTGTTCGCGCTCGAGCGCGCGGCGCGCGAGGGACGGATGCGGCGAGAGGTTGCGACGCTCCGCGCGCGCGTGCAGGCGGCTGCGCCCGCGAGCCTCGTGGGTCGCTCACCGAGCATGATGCAGGTGCACGAGCTGATCGGACGCGCTGCGGCGTCGCGAGCGCCGGTGCTCGTCACGGGCGAGGCGGGCACGGGCAAGGATGTGGTGGCGCGGCTGGTGCACGACATGTCCGATCGGGCGGGCCGGCCGTTCATCATGATGCGTTGCCAGGGCACCGACGCCGCGACGCTCGAGCACGAGCTGTTCGGGAGAGGCCGCGGTGGATTGTTCGAGGCGGCGCGTGGGGGCACGCTCGTGCTCGATGAATTCCGGAGCGCCCCACCGGCGTTGCGCACGCGCATCTCCGCGGTGATCTCCGATCGGGTCGTGATGCGCGCCGGCGCCGAGGCGCGCGTGCCGACCGATGTTCGCGTGGTGCTCACGGCGCGCACGGACGCCTCCGGGCCGCCGTTGGGCGGGCTCGATCTCCTGCTGGGAGATCACTCGTTCCTGGCCATCCCCTTGCCGCCCCTTCGCGAGCGACGCAGCGACATTCCGCTGTTGGTGCGGCATTTTCGCGGGCGCGCGGCGGGCGACCCAGAGACTGCGCTGCCAGCACTCGCGGCCGAGGCGATGAGCTCATTGATGGGACATCAGTGGCCCGGCAATGTGCGAGAGCTCGAGCACTGGGTGGAGCGCATCGCGTACGCGGGCTCGGGCGAGGGCCGCATGGGCGAGGCATCGCGCGTGGGGCCCGGCGGAGAGCTCGCGCACCTGGATTCAGCGGGGCTCACGCTGGAGGCGCTGGAGCGCAAATACATCCTGCACGTGCTCAGGCAGGAGCGTGGCCATCAAAGCCGCGCCGCCGAGCGACTTGGCATCGATCGGCGGACGCTGTACCGCAAGCTGAAGGAGTACCGCGACGAGAGCGCGCCGGTGCAGCAGGCGGGTTAGCGACGCGATCGGCGCTCAGGTCTTCAGCAGTCGAACATTGCCCGAGCCCGATTCGATCTTGATGCGGCCGCGGCCATCGCCAACCGTGCCGCGCAGCGCGCGCCGCTCCATGCGCGACACCTTCACCTCGAAATCCGTATCGATCCCGCCACTGCCGGTCTCGATGTCCACGGTGGCGCCGAGCGAGGCGGGCAGGCGCAGCGTGACGCCGCCCGAACCGGCTTCGATCTGCACGTCGTCCACCGGCGTGAGGAGCTCGACGTCGCTTCCGCCGCTGCCGGTCTCGAGGTGCAGCGTCTGCGTCTTCACGCCGGCGAGACGCACACCACCGGAGCCGACATCCGCGACGATCTCGCGCATCTCGATGGCGCGTCCGCGCAGCGAGCCAGAGCCCACGTCCATATGGAGCGTGCCGCCGCGAAGCCCGTCGAGCGTGCTGCCGCCCGAGCCGCTGTCGAGGGTCACGTCGCCCGTCACGTCAGTCAGCTCGGTGCCGCCCGATCCGTTATCGATGCTCAGCGTGCCTCGCACGTGGGAGACGCTCACGCGCCCCGTGGCGGAGCTGACGTCCAGCGTCCCGTCCACGTTGTCGACGGTCGTCTCGCCGACACCGGTGCGGACGAACAGCGTGAGGCCGTTCGGCACCAGCACTCGCACGTCCGCGTGGGCATCGAGCCCCGAACCAGAGCCGCGCACTTCGACGCGGCGGCGGTCTCCACCCCAGCCACGATCGTGGTCGCCGAACGTTCCGTCGTCGCTGATGCTGAACGTGGAGCGGCCGTGATAATTGTCGTCGCGATACAGGATCACGTCGTCGGGATAGCGCACCCGGAGTGTGCTGCGCCCGCGCACGTCGCCCGTGGCGATGGTGAGGCGGCCGGCGTCCGCGCCGACGCGCGTCACCTCGACGACGATCCTGTCGCCCGAGCCACGTTCGACTTTCATCCGCCCCACGAGGTTGTAGACGGCGGCGGTTCGCCCCTCCAGGGTGAATCGTTCGGGCTGCTGGCCGTTCGCGATGGCGGGCAGGATCGCAGCAGCAACGACGGCGGTGCGGACGAGCCGGAATGACATGATGATGCTCCCGGGTGGGTGACGGGCGCGCCGGCGGTGCGCCGACAACCGATGTGACAGCGTAGAGAGGTCGGAGGTTTGAATCCGTACCTTCCCCCGCGCCGTACGGCCGCGGACCGAGTCGAGGCTCATTCGCACCCTGGACGCCACGTCCCACGCGATCGAGATTCCCGCGCTGTTCACTTCGACATTTACGCGGGTCACTGGCCCGAGGACGACCACGAACGATGAAGACCCGCTGGCTGAAGGCAATCGGATACGTCCTGAGCGGCGGTGTGGCGCTCATTCTCGTGGCTGCGGCGGCGGTATACGGGTTCTCCGAGGCTCGCTACCGCAAGCAGTACGACGTGACGCTGCCGCCTCTCGCCATCCCGACGGACAGCGCGTCGATCGCGCGCGGAGGTCATCTGGCACGCAGCTTCGGAGGCTGCATCGAGTGCCATGGTGAGAACCTGGCCGGCAAGGCGGTGGTGGACGATCCGGCATTCGGCCGGCTGTACGCGTCCAACCTGACGCGCGGCAAGGGAGGAATCGGGGGAGCACGAAGCGACGCGGATCTCGTCCGCGCCATCCGTCACGGCGTCGGCCCGACAGGGCATGCGCTGGTGATGATGCCGTCGCTGGACTACGTCCATTTCACCGATGCGGACCTGGGAGCGGTGGTGGCGTACGTGAAATCGCTCGCGCCGGTGGACAACGTGCAGCCGGCGTTGAGCGTGGGACCGGTGGCACGGGCCCTCATGCTGGCGGGCAAGATGCCGATTCTCCATGCGGAGCGGATCGATCACTCGCAGCCGACGCCGGCTGGGATCACCCCAGCCGTGACGCCGGCGTACGGCCGCTACATCGCGCAGATCGGCTGCACGGGATGTCACGGTCCGCAGCTCGCGGGTGGACGCATCGAGACCGGTCCGCCGGACTGGCCACTGGCCGCAAACCTGACGGCGGGTGGACGCGTGAAGGACTGGAGCGACGCCCAGCTCGCGCACTTCTTCCGCACGGGCATTCGGCCGGACGGAAGCGCGGTGAGCTCCGTGATGCCGATTCGGCTCACGAAGAACTTCACCGATGACGAGATCCACGCGCTCACGCTGTATCTGCGCTCGGTGCCGCCGGTCACGACAACCGGCGCGCAGCAGACGGCGTCGAGGTAGAGCGGCGGGACGTCGAAGTCGACCACCTACTTCACGTGGTCGATCGCCCAGGTCCAGAAGATCGCGTCCTCGGGCGACATCTGGCCGCGCGGAGCGAGGCGGGCGTCGGCGTAGCCGTACTGCCCGATGTCGATCAGGTACTGGGCGCGGCTCACGAGGGTACCCTGACAGACGCGCTCCGACGTGGGCGCGCCGCGGAGCAGGGCGTGCCGCGCGGCGAGGTCGCCGAGCACCGCGGCGGGGAGCTTCTGCACGTCGCTCGGATACACGAAGGTGAAGAAGACGAGATACGTGTAGAGCAGCGGCCACCGCTCGCCGAACCGTTCCATGAGACGACCCCAGTCCAGCCGGTCGGCGCGCGAGCGGAGGATGTGCATGATGTCCGCGCCGTCGAACCGCTCGCGCTCCATGACGAAGGACTTCTGCCAGAGCAGCTCCTCGACCGGCACGATCTTCACCGGCATGCCGAGCACCTGCGTCTCGACGGCGTGCTCGAACCAGCCGTCGTCCACGACGCCGATCCCGTTGCCGGAGTTGAACACGAGGTCCACGAAGTCGTCGTGCTGCCAGGCCTTGCCGAGCCAATGCGGAAAGGTCAGCTCGGTGCGGTAGCCGGCACCCTGAAGCGCCTCCATGGCGCGGTCCATGTCCACGCGGCGCAGGAACAGATCGAAGTCCTTGGTATTGCGGACGATCCCCGTGTACTCGAGAAACGCGTGCGAGCCGCCGACGAGGAACGGCACACCCGCGTCGCTCAGGACATGCAGCGTGCGCCGGTAGAAGGTGTTGGTGTCCTGCGCGGCATCGCCGAGTGTGGATTGGCCGGACATGTCGTACGGAAAGGAGGTTGCCGGTCGTATTTGCAAGAGTGGGGCTCGCGGCTGGCCGCCCGACCCGCTGGACGATGGCCCGAATCTCTCAGTAGAGCACGACGCCCTCAACACTTCGACCGCCATGCCGACGAGCGACACCATCCGAATCGCCGCCCTCAGTGACGTGCATTACGCCAAGACGTCGCAGGGACTTCTTCAACCCCTCTTCGCGCAGATCGCGGAACACGCCGACATCCTCGTCATCGCGGGCGATCTCACGGACTATGGGCTCGCCGAGGAAGCGAAGGTGCTCGCGCGGGACCTGACCACGACGGTGAAAATTCCGATCGTCGCGGTGCTGGGCAATCACGACTACGAGTCCGGCGAGCACGAGGCGGTGCGCGACATCCTCGTTGAAGCCGGCGTGCACATGCTCGATGGCGACGCGGTGGTGATCCAGGGGGTCGGCTTTGCGGGAGTGAAGGGGTTCGCGGGCGGCTTCGGCCGCGGCGCGCTGGGCCCGTGGGGCGAGGGCGCTATCAAGCAGTTCGTGCAGGAGGCAGTCAGCGAGGCGCTCAAGCTCGAGGCGGCGCTTGCGCACCTGGAGACGGAGCATCGCATCGCGGTGCTCCACTATTCACCGATTCGTGCGACGGTGGAGGGCGAACCGGTAGAGATCCATCCGTGGCTCGGCTCGAGCCGGCTCGAGGAGCCGCTGTCGCGCTTCCAGGTCAGCGCGGTCGTGCACGGGCACGCGCACAAGGGAGCGCCGGAGGGCACGACGGCCATGGGCATCCCGGTATACAACGTCTCGCTGACGGTGCTCAAGGCGAGCTACCCCGATCGTCCGACGTTTCGCATCATCGAGGTTCCACGGGAGGCCCCGGCGCCCGACGAGGTGCCGCGCCCGCATGGGCGCCGCGCATCCGATCGCGAGCCGTTGGCGGCGCGGATCGCGTCACCGTCGGGAACCTCAGAGCACTGAGCGTCAGTCGCCTGCGGCGGTGTCCACCGGCTCAGGGAGCGCACGGTCCAGGTAGTCGGCGAGCCGGCGGATCTGAGACGCCAGCCGCTCGCGCCGCGATCGGGTGGCGAGGGCCACCAGCGCATCGCGGACCGAACCCTCCACCACCTGGTATTCCGCCGTGACCTTCATGCACGTCACGCCATTCTCCGGCACGAAGCGCAGGATGGCGCGCATATGCACGGGCGAATGCCCTACGCTCTCCCACGCGATCACGGAGTTCGGCACGTACTTCGTCGTCACGGTGTCCCACTCGAGCGTGCCCCCGGTTGGAGTGGATGCGCTCCAATGAGACCGGCCGTCGCCGTGATCGCGGACGTCGCGAAGGGTGCGGATGAGGCGAGGGAAGTTCTCGAAGTCGCGGCAGAACGCGAAGACCTGTTCCACGGGCCTGGGCACGATGAA
>JBJMNM010000123.1:0-5076 GCA_045804305.1 Gemmatimonadaceae bacterium
GCGCTCGCGGCCGCGGCAGGTCCGGCGATCGTCGGTGCGTCCACGTTGCGCGGCGCGGCATCGGCGCTCGCGGCGGCGGCCACTCGCGCCGCGCTGCCGGTGGTGGAGGGCGAGCTGCGCGATTCGTACGGCTACGCCTGGACACTGCAGGGCACCTTCGCCAGCCGCGCCTCCCAGAAGCGGCGAAACGCGCGGGCCGAGCGGCTGCTCGTGCGCGACGTGGAGCCGTGGATCGCGCTTGCCGATCGAGGGGGCGCGCCTGCACCGCGCGCGCTCCTGCGCGCCGCGTGGCGCACACTGCTGCGTGCGCATCCGCACGACACGCTCTGTGGCACGTCGATCGATTCCGTCGCCGAGGCATTCGATGAGCGGCTCGGCTCAGCCGAAGCGCAGGCACTCGGTCTGCGCGAAGACGCGCTCCTCGCCCTGCAGCAGCACGACCGCGAGCGCGCGCGCGCGGCGTCGAGCGAGTGGCGACCAACGGTCGTGTTGCGAAACCCGGCGCCACGCACGCGTGGTGGAGTGGTGGAGCTGGCGCTTACCGCGACAATTGCCGACCTTGCCGTTGGCCCCGGCTCGGCCGAACGGCAGGGAACGCCGCGACGCATCCCACCGTGGCGGGTGCAGGGCATGCCGCTCCAGATCCTCGAGCGGAGCGAGCGAACGGCGCTCACTGAATCGCCCCGCGCCTACCCGGATGCCGATCGCGTCGCTGAGGTGCGGGCGCTCGGCTGGATCGAGCAGATCCCCGGCTACGGGGTGGAGACGCGCGAGCAACGGGGAACGGGTCGCACGCCGGTGGCGCATCCGGTGAAAGTCGAGGCGCAGTCGCTCGACAACAGTCTCCTTCGCGTGGTGGTCAGTCCCGCGGGCGACGTCCGCCTCGAGGATCGCGCGAGCGGCCGGGTGATCGAGTCACTGCTGTCACTCGAGCAGCATCGCGAGGTCGGCGATCTGTACACGCCGGCGCAGCGCGAGCCGCTCGCGCCGGCGCGCATGCGGCGTGTGAGGGTCGTCCATCGTGGGCCGCTGCGAGGTGAGCTGGCGATTGACCTGGTGTACGCCTCGCCGGCGGGAGGAGAGGGCGGGCGCTGCCGGCTCTCGCTGCAGCTCGACGCCGGTCTGCCCGCTCTGCGCATCCAGGTGACCGGCGACAATCGCGTGGGGGATCACCGCCTGCGGCTGCGCGTGGCCACCGGGCTCGCGGGCGCCACGACCCTTGCTGACGCGGCATTTCACCCCACGGTACGCACGCCCCTCGTCATTTCCGCTGGCGAGGCGCGCGCCGAGCAGGTCGTGCCCACCGCGCCCCTCCATCGGTGGGTGGCGCGGTTCGCCGGTGAGCGCGGTGGCACGCTCTTCTCCGACGGGCTCGCCGAATATGAAAGCCTCGACGATGGCGCGGTCGCCGTCACGCTGCTGCGCGCCGTCGGCGAGTTGTCCAGAAGCGATCTTCCGGAACGACCCGGCCACGCCGGTTGGCCGTCTTCCACGCCGCTCGCCCAATCAATCGGACCATTCGTGGCGAGCTTCGCGCTCGCGCTGCACGGCGCGGATTCGCCGGATACACGCGACCAGATCGAGCGGCTCGCCGACGACGTGCTCCTCCCGATCAGCGGCGAAACGCTGCGCTCCAATCTCGCCGACCCGCTCACCGCGGGCGGCCTCGAGCTCTCCGGTGAAGGGCTCGCCTTCAGCTCCGCCAGTCCCGCGCAGCGCGACGAATGGATCGTGCTGCGCTGCGTGAACCGCCGGCACGTGGCCACGCGCGGCCGCTGGCGGCTCGGCCGCCCGATCACCGAAGCACAGCTCGCCAGGCTGGACGAGACTCCGGCCGGTCCGCTAGTCGTGGACGGCGACAGCGTGGATTTTCCCGCCGCCGCCGGCGAGATCGTCACGGTGCTAGTGCGGTAGCCGCTCTCCCGCGAGCCGGTCGCGCAGCGCGTCCCCGAGCACGCTCGTGGCGAGCACCGTCGCGACCAGCGCGATTCCCGGTGCGAGCGCCACCCACGGCGCGACGACGAGCAGGTCGCGTCCCCCCGCGATCATGTTGCCCCAGCTCGGCGCTGGCGGCTGGATCCCGAGCCCGAGAAACGACAGGCCGCTCTCCAGGAGAATTGCATTGCCCACCCCGAGGGTGGTCGCTACGAGCGCCGGCCCGATGGCATTCGGCAACACGTGACGCAGCAGCACGCGCCGCGGTCGCGCGCCGAGTGCGATGGCGGCGGGCACGAATGGCCGTGCACGAACGGTGATGACTTCGGCGCGCACGAGTCGGGCGATGCCCATCCACCCCGTCGCCACGAGCACCACGAGAATGGTCGTGAGCCCCGGCTGCCAGAGTGCCACGCCCACCAGCAGCAGCACGAGACGGGGTAGCGCCAGCAGCAGATCCGCGATCGCCATGAGGGTGCGGTCCACGATTCCTTCGCGCCATCCAGCCAGTGCGCCGAGCGTCGTCCCGAGCACGCCGGCCAGGCCAGCACCGAGCACCCCGACGAGCAATGAAAGACGTCCAGCCAGCATCATCCGCACGAACAGGTCGCGCCCGAACCGGTCGGTGCCGAGCAGATGAAAGTCGCCGCGCGCGTCGCGCGCGAGCGGCGCGACGAGACGGCGCGCCAGCACGTCGTCGATGCCGAGCGGGTCGCGCTGAGCCAGCGCCGGCACGAGGACCACGGCCAGGGCGAGCGCCACGAGCGCGCCCAGCGAGAGCGCGCGTGCGCTCACGCGTTGCCGCCGCGCGCTACGGGTCATGCGCGCACGCGCGGATCGGCCCAGGGCAGCAGCGTCTCGGCGGCGAGGTTGGCCACGATCACGAGTGCCGCATACGCCGCCGCACAGCCGAGCACCACCGGATAGTCGCGCGCCACGATCGACGTCACCATGAGCCGGCCCATTCCCGGCCAGCCGAAGATCGTCTCCACGAATACGGAGCCGGCCACGGTGCCCGGAAGCGCGAGGGCGAAGAGGGTGAGAAGTGGCGCGCGCAGATTCGCGACCAGGTGCCGGCTCAATACGCGTCGCTCCGGGAGTCCCTTCGCGCGCGCGGTGCGCATCCAGTCGGCGCCCATGACGTCGAGCGCGCTGGTGCGTACGTAGCGCGCCACACCGGCTGCGCCAATGGCCGCCAGCAGCGTGACGGGCAGGATCGAATGCCGCGCGAGATCGGCGAGATGCGCCATGCCGTGCAGCTCGGCGCCCGGCGTCGTCATGCCGACTGCGGGGAGCCGCATCCACATGGGGAGGCTCAGCGATGACGCGAGATAGGTGAAGCACGCAATCGCCGCGAGCCCCAGCCAGTACGCCGGCGAAGCGACCAGCACCACCGAGATGGTCGTGAGCGCGAGGTCGGCGAGCGAGCGGTGGCGCGCCGCCTGTGCGATGCCCACGCAGGCGCCCACGAGGAACGACAGGATCAGCGAGACGGCGCCCAGCGCGATCGAGATGGGGAGCGCGTCGGCGAGCACGCTCGCGACGGGGCGGCGATCGGTGAAGCTGGTGCCGAGGTCGCCCCGCAGCGTACCGCGCACCCACCGTGCATATTGCACCACCACCGGACGCTCCAGCCCGAGCTCCGCGCGCAGACGTGCCGCGTCCGCCGCGGTGGCCGCCGGCGGGAGCAGAAAGGTCGCCGGATCGCCGGGCGCGAGCCGGAGCAGCGCGAAGGTGAGCGAGAGCACGCACCAGTACAGCGCGACCGTCCGCAGGAGCGCGCGAGAGAGAGCAGGGAGAGAGGAACGCACAGCTTGATATCGCATCGGTGTGTGGGGGCGTCAACGGCGCTCGTCGCGGTCATGGTGCTCGTCTCGCAGGTCGCCTGCATCGCGCCGCAACGTCCTGCCGACGTGATGGTGCTCGCATCCGGGGCGGATCTCGAGTCGGCGAATCCGCTGGTGACCACGCATCCGCTTTCGCGGCAGGTGCAGCGCTACGCGCTCTTCGTGACGCTCCTGCGCTACGATTCCGCGCTCGCGCCGCAGCCCTACTACGCCCGGCAGTGGCATTGGCGTGACGGCGGACGCACGCTGACGCTCACCCTTGCGGCTGGCCTCCGCTGGCACGACGGCGTGCCCACCACGGCGCGCGACGCGGCCTTCACCTTCCTCGCCGCGCGCGATCCCGCGACCGGGTTTCCGCGCGCCGCGGAGCTGGTGTCGCTCGACACCGCTCTCGCCGCGGACGATACGACACTGGTTCTTCGGTTCAGGCAGGCGCCCTCGCGGTTGCCCCCATTGCTCGCCGAGCTGCCGATCGTGCCGGCGCATCTGCTCGCGAGCGTGCCGCGCGCCAGCATGCGGTCTGCGCCATTCAACGACCGGCCAGTCGGCAACGGTCCCTTCCGATTCACGGAGCGGCGGCGCGGCGCGCGCTGGAGCTTCACGCGCAACGATTCCTTTCCCGCCCTGCTCGGTGGACCACCGGCGCTGCGCGGTGTGGTCATCGCCGTCGTGGACGAAGCGACGACGAAGTTTGCCGGCCTGGCGAGCGGTGAGCTCGACATGGCCGGCATCTCGCCCGCGATGGCCAAGCTCGCCGAGCGGGATGCCACGCTCCGGCTGATCACCTACCCGGTGCTCTTCGGCACGGGCCTGTTCTTCAACACCACGCGCCCCCCCTTCGACGACGCGCGCGTCCGCCGCGCCGTCGCGCGCTCACTCGACCGGCCGCGCATCGTGGAAGTCGCGCTGGCGGGATTCGGGCGACCCGCCGCGAGTCCGGTTCCCCCGGATAGTCCGTACGCCTGGCACGCACCGGTGGAGCGCGACACCGCGGAAGCGGACCGTCTGCTCGACGCCGCCGGGTGGCGACGCGGACCGGACCGCATACGCGTGCGAGCCGGCCGGTCCCTCGAGGTGGAGCTGCTCACCGTCGGCAGCGGCGACAACGTGGCCGAGCAGCTCGTCCAGGCGGACCTCGCCGCGCGCGGCATTCGCGTCCGCGTGCGTCAAACGGAGATGGGTACCTTTCTCACCACGGCGCGCGCGACCGACAAGCGGTTCGATCTCCTGCTCGCCGGCATCCCCGGCGACCTCTCGCTCTCGTACGTCGGCGCGCTCTTCTCCACAGCGCAGC
>JBJMNM010000124.1:0-3107 GCA_045804305.1 Gemmatimonadaceae bacterium
AGGTCGAACATCACGTCGGTCAGCAGCTCCTCGAGGATCGCGCGCAGCCCGCGCGCGCCCGTGCCGCGCTTCAGCGCCTTCTGCGCGATCGCCCGCAGCGCCGACACCTCGAAGGTGAGCTTCACCTCCTCGAGGTCGAACAGCTTGGTGTACTGCTTGGTGAGCGCGTTCTTCGGCTCCTGGAGAATGCGCACCAGCGACTCCTCGTCCAGCCCCTCGAGCGGCACCGTTACCGGGAGCCGGCCCACGAGCTCGGGAATCAGTCCGAAGCGGAGCAGGTCGTCCGGCTCGACCTCGGCGAAGGCGTTCTTGGACAGCGTGGCGAGCTTCACCGGGTCGGTCTCGACCTTGGAGAAGCCGATCTGCCGGCGGCCCGTGCGCGCTTCGATGATCTTCTCGAGACCATCGAACGCGCCACCGCAGATGAACAGGATGTCCTTCGTGTTGATCTGGATGTACTCCTGCTGCGGGTGCTTGCGACCACCCTGCGGCGGTACGCTGGCGACCGTCCCCTCGAGGATCTTGAGGAGCGCCTGCTGCACGCCCTCGCCCGACACGTCGCGGGTGATGCTGGGGTTCTCCGACTTCCTGGCGATCTTGTCGATTTCGTCGATGTAGACGATCCCCCGCTCGCACTCGGCGACGTTGAAGTCGCCCGCCTGGAGCAGCCGCACGAGAATGTTCTCGACGTCCTCGCCGACGTAGCCGGCCTCGGTCAGCGTGGTGGCGTCGGCGATCGTGAACGGAACGTCCAGGATGCGCGCCAGCGTCTGCGCGAGGAGCGTCTTGCCCACACCGGTAGGGCCGATGAGGAGGATGTTCGACTTGTCGAGCTCGACGTCGTCCTCGCGGACCGACGCCGAATTGATGCGCTTGTAGTGGTTGTAGACGGCAACCGCCAACGCTTTCTTGGCGCGCTCCTGCCCGATCACGTACCCGTCCAGGGTGTCCTTGATCTCCTGGGGCGTCGGGACCTGGGTGATCGCCTCGGCGACCTCCCGCTCCTCGTCCTCGGCCAGGATCTCGTTGCAGAGCGCGATGCACTCGTTGCAGATGTAGACGGACGGGCCGGAGATGAACTTCCGGACCGAGTCCTTCGACTTGCCGCAGAACGAGCAGCGAAGATGTTTATCGTGCGACATGGCGGAGACTCTGCGAGAGACGCACACCCGGTTCGGGGCGGGGGCAGGGGAGGTATTCGAGAGTTAACTCTCGATCCGAACCGGGTCAAGCAAAGGACGATCTGGGCTCGTGAACGTTTTCACGAGCCCCGCCGTCCCTCTTACTTCGAGGCCGCCTGCGCGGCGATCACTTCCGGCGCCACGAGGTCGCCGCGCGAGCTGATCACGTTGTCGATCAGTCCGTACGACTTGGCCTCCTCCGCCGACATGAAGAAATCACGCACCATGTCGCGCTCGATCTGCTCGACCGGGCGGCCGGTGTGCTTCGCGTAGATCGTGTTGAGCTGATGGCGCAGGAAGAGAATCTCCTTCGCCTGGATCTCGATGTCGGCCGCGGTGCCCTGCGCGCCGCCCGACGGCTGGTGGATCATGATGCGCGAGTGCGGCAGCGCGGATCGCCGGCCCTTCCGGCCGGCGGCCAGCAGGAACGAGCCCATGCTCGCCGCGAGGCCCATGCAGATCGTGTTCACCGGTGCCTTGAGGTACTGCATCGTGTCGTAGATCGCGAGCCCCGCCGACACGCTGCCGCCCGGGGAATTGATGTACACGAAGATGTCGCGGTCCGGATTGTCCGCTTCCAGGAACAGAAGCTGGGCAATGATGATGTTCGCGACATCGTCGTTGATCGGCGTACCGAGGAAGACGATGCGGTCCATCAGGAGCCGCGAGAAGATGTCGTAGGTGCGCTCGCCCCGGCTGGAGCGTTCGATGACGTACGGCGGGTAGATCGTGGCCATGGGGTTGCTCATGAGGCGGTTCCATTGGTGACTTGGTTTCGAGCGGTGAGCCACTCGAACACCTTCTCTTCCGTGATGCTGCGCTCGATCTCCGGAAGGCGTCCCGCCTTCTGGAGCGAGGCATAGACCTGGCCCGGATCGGCGCCACGCTGCTCGGCGACCTTGGCCACGCGCTCGTCCACGTCCTTCTCGCTCGCCGCGAGCTGCTGCTGCTCCGCGAGCGCCTCGATCAACATGTCGCGACGCACCTGCTTCTCGGCCACCTTCGCGAACTCGCCGGCGAACTGGCTGCGCTGTTCCTCGGGGACCTGATAGGCCTGCATGTACGCATCGATCATCCGCGACACCCAGCTGGGCGGCACGTCGAACGGATTGGCGTCGAGGATCTGATCGAGGAGCTGCGACCGCACCGCGGCCTCCGCGTCGCGCGTGGCGTGCTCCTGGAGATCCGATCGGACCGCGGTGCGAAGGGCTTCCAGTCCGTCGAAGTCGCCAACCTCGCGCGCGAAGGCGTCGTCGAGGGCGGGCGCGGTCTTTCGCTTCACGTCCTGAAGCGTCACCCGGACCTTCTTGGACTGGCCGCGCTGCGCTTCGTCCGGGAAGTCGTCGGGCCACTTCACCACGCGCTCCTTCGTCTCACCGGGCTTCAGCTCCATGACGAGCTCCTCGATCCCCGGGATCGCCTGTCCGCTGCCGAGGACGAGCGGGTATGGCTGCCCCTCGGGCATCTCGTCGCCCTCCGCCTGCGGCGTGGACAGGAGGACGTTCACCATGTCGCCTTCCTTCGGCTGCTCCTCCACCGGCGTCCAGGTGGCCTTCTGGTCGCGCAGGGTCTCGAGCTGCTCCGCCACCTGCTCGTCGGTGATCGTCGCGGAATTGCGCGCGACCGTGAACCCTTCCGTCTTCGCCAACTGCACCTTGGGGCGCACCTCGAGGTGCAGCTCGAAGGTGAAGGGCTTGTCGTCCTCGAATCGCACGTCGTGCACATGCGGCTGGGCGGCGACGTCGAGCTTCTCGCGCTCCATCACCTCCTTGAACGCCTCCTGCACCAGCGTCTCGATGACCTGCTGGCGGATGGCGTCCTTGAACCGCTTGCGCACCATCGCGGCGGGCGCCTTGCCTGGGCGGAAGCCCGGAAGGCGAACCGAGGCGGCGTAGCGCTTCGCCGTCTTCTCCTCCTCGTCGCGCA
>JBJMNM010000125.1:0-4270 GCA_045804305.1 Gemmatimonadaceae bacterium
CACGTCGGGATACTTCCCGCCGAGGAAGTAGGACTGCACGCGGGAGTCCTCGACGCGATACAGGACGGCGCACACGGCGGGCTTGCCATCGCGGCCCGCGCGTCCCGCCTCCTGATAGTACGCCTCCACCGAGCCGGGGAAATGATAGTGCAGCACGAAGCGCAGGTCGCGCTTGTCGATGCCCAGCCCGAAGGCATTCGTCGCGATCATGGTGGTGAGCGCGCCACTCATGAACGCGTTCTGCGAGGCCTTCCGATCCGGCGGGTTCATCTTGCCGTGATACAGACCGACCGGATAGCGATCCTTGAGCTGCTCGAACAGCCGCTCCGCCTCCTTGATCGTGGCGCAGTAGATGATGCCGCTGCCCGACGAGCTCTGATGCTCCTGGAGCATCTGCTCCACCTCGGCATCCTTGCTCGTCGCGTTGACGGTGCGCCGCACCTCGAAGCGCAGATTCGGCCGCGCGAAGCCGGTGATCGTGACCGACGGCTTCTCCATCCCGAGCTGCCGCGCGATGTCGGCGCGAACCTCCTCGGTAGCGGTCGCGGTGAGCGCGAGCACGGGCGGCTTGCCGAGTCGCTTCACCACGGATCCGAGTGTCAGATAGTCGGGGCGGAAGTCATGTCCCCACTGGCTCACGCAGTGCGCCTCGTCCACCACGAGCAGGCTCACGGTGCGCGTGAGCAGATGGTCAAAGAAATCGCGATCCTTGAATCGTTCGGGTGTGAGATAGAGGATCTCGCCTTCGCCCTCCGCAACCTGTCGCGCCGTCTCGCGCGTCTCCCCCGCCGACAGGTGCGAGTGCATGGCCAGCGCGTCCACGCCGTGCGCCGCCAGCTTGTCCTGCTGGTCCTTCATGAGGGCGATGAGCGGGCTCACGACCACGGTGAGCCCGGGAAGCAGCAGCGCGGGCAGCTGATACACGATGGATTTGCCGCTGCCGGTCGGCATCACCACGAGCGCGTCACGCCCCTCGAGCACCGCCTTCACCGGGTCCCACTGTCCGCGCCGGAAATCGTCATGCCCGAAACGATCGCGCAGCACAGCGCGAGCGTGGGCCTTGGAGGCAGCCTTTGACATGTCCCGGTGCAGGGCACGAAATGCGCCGGAACGGCGGTCGGACGGTCTCGCATCAGACCGTCCGACCGTCAGACCTTAGACCGACGTCGCGATCTCGATCTTGCGCGGCTTCGCCGCCTCGGCCTTCGGTACGGTCACCGTGAGCACGCCGTGATCGAACTTGGCGCTGATCCGGTCGGCATCCACGAACTCCGGAAGGCGGACGGACCGCTCGAAGCTGCCGTGCACGCGCTCCGCGGCGAACACGCGAAGCTCGCCTTCGTTGTTCGAGTCGAAGCTGGCCGTCTTGGTGCCACGCACCGTGAGCACGTTCTGCTCGAAGCTCACCTCGACCTGGTCCGGATTCACGCCCGGCAGCTCGGTGTGGACGATGTAGGCGTCGCCCCGCTCGGCGACGTCCATGGCCGGCACCCAGACGCGGCTGCCAAGGGAGCCGTTGAACGCTTCGTCGAAGGCGCGGTTGA
Organism: Gemmatimonadaceae bacterium; assembly: GCA_045804305.1. Lineage (GTDB taxonomy): Bacteria > Gemmatimonadota > Gemmatimonadetes > Gemmatimonadales > Gemmatimonadaceae > AG11. Next base: position 1,545 of record JBJMNM010000125.1, read on the forward strand.
GCGTGAGCATCCGATCGAGTGAGGAAAGAGAGCGAGAGGTCAACATGTCGTACTCCATGGTGGAGGTTGATGTCTGTCCGCCATGGCGGCGGTGACCCCGGGAAATGGCAGGGGACATACCCGGCCGGGTCTGCCACGACGACCGAAATTTCCGGCTGCCGCTTGCGAATCTGACAGACCGACTGTCAAGGCGACCGGAGGGATCCCGACACTCGCTCCGCTCGTGCGGGATGACAGTGACAATGAACTCGGGATGACGAGCTCGGGATGATGAGCTCGGAATGACAATGAGCCGTCAGTCCGGGAACCATGGAGAGCCACTTCGGCGTACTATTATTCAGCGTCCCTCAACCGGCACACTTCGATGCTCATCCGCCGACCATCCGACATCCCGTCGTCCGAAATCACGACCGAGTCCGCTTACCTGCGGCGTCGTGAATTCATCGCACGCGTGGGTGGACTCGGCATGGCGTTCGCCGGCGCCTCACTGCTTGGCGGCGCCGCGTGCGGCACGAAGGATGGTCGTGCGGAGCGCGCCGACGGCGACGCGGCGGACGGAAAAAGCAGGACAGCCGACGACGAGAAGCCCAACTCGTACGAGGACATCACCAGCTACAACAACTATTACGAGTTCGGCACCGACAAGAGTGATCCGAAGGAGAACGCAGGGAAGCTTCGCACTCGTCCATGGACCGTGACGGTCGACGGGCTCGTGAAGAAGCCGGCCACCTACGCGTTCGACGATCTGGTGAAGCCGCACAAGCTCGAGGACCGGGTGTATCGGCTGCGCTGTGTGGAGGCGTGGTCGATGGTCATTCCGTGGCAGGGCATCCCGCTGCGCGACGTGATCACGCGACTCGATCCAATGCCGAGCGCGAAGTTCGTGGCGTTCACCACGCTGCTCGATCCGCAGCAGATGCCTGGGCAGCGGCGGCAGGTCCTCGAGTGGCCATACGTGGACGGGCTGCGCATGGACGAGGCGATGCACCCGCTCTCGCTATTGGTCACCGGCCTGTATGGCAAGCCGCTGCCGAATCAGAACGGCGCGCCGCTCCGCCTGGTGGTGCCGTGGAAGTACGGGTTCAAGGGAGTGAAGGCGATCGTGAAGATCTCCTTCCTGGCCGACCAGCCGCGCACGACGTGGAACGTGGCCGCTCCGGACGAATACGGGTTCTACGCGAACGTGAATCCGGAGGTGGACCATCCGCGCTGGACGCAGAGCCGTGAGCGGCGCATCGGCGAATTCCGCCGTCGTGAAACGCTGATGTTCAACGGCTACGCCGACCAGGTCGCGAACCTGTATCGCGGCATGGACCTGCGGAGGAACTTCTGACCTCTCGGTCGCGGATGCTTCTGCATCCCGCCGTCCGCACTGCTGTTTTCGTGCTGTGTCTGCTGCCGGCGGTGCACTTGACGCTCGACTGGTCAGCTGAGCTCGGAATTCTCCAAGGGTGGCAGAGCTCGCTCGGTGCCGATCAGATCAGGGATACCGAGGTCCGCACGGGTCTGTGGACTCTGCGTCTGCTGGCGGTCACCCTCGCCGTCACGCCGGCGCGGCAGCTTCTGAGCTTGAGCGCCCTGGCGAAGTACCGGCGCACCTTCGGCCTGTTCGTGTTCTTCTACGCCCTCATCCACGTGGCCACGTGGACCTGGGCCGACACGAACTTCGATCTCCCGTTCATGTGGAAGGAGATCGTGAAGCACAAATACATCCTCGTCGGGATGACCACCTTCCTGCTCCTGATCCCACTGGTGGTGACGTCGACGAAGGGGTCGATCAAGCGATTGGGTGGCGCGCGCTGGAATCGCCTGCATCGCCTGATCTACGTGGCGGCCATCACCGGCACGGTGCACTACCTCTGGGCAGTGAAGAAGGACACGTTCTTTCCGCTCGTATACCTCGCGGTGTTCGTCATGCTGCTCGGCTATCGAGTGGTCCGGTCGCGCGCGAGCGCCTCACGGGTTACCGTAGCGGGATGACCTCGCATTCCCGCCGCACCAGGGTTCCGTCCGCCGCGCCCAAGCCGGCGGCGGCCCCGCCGACGCTGCTGCACGAGTGCTTCGGCATCGTGGCACCCGGGCTCGAGGCGATCGCATTGGAGGAGGCACAGGCGATCGGACTTCCCGCCGCGCTCGCCGAGGGTGGCGGCGGGATCGAGTGGCAGGGCGATCTGCGCAGCGTGCTGCTCGCCAACGCCACCCTGCGCATCACGTCGCGCGTGGTGGTGCGGCTGGCGTCGTTCGAGGCGAGGTCGTTTGCCGAGCTCGAGCGACACGCACGGCAGGTCCCTTGGGCACGTGTAGTGGCGGCCGGCGGCGCCGTCCGCTTTCGGGTGACGTGCAAGAAGTCCAAGCTCTACCATTCCGACGCGGTGGCGGAGCGGTTCGCGGACGCGCTCACGCGGGCAGTGCCCGGCGTGCGGGTCCAGGGAGTGGGGAGCACGGAGGACGAGGGACCGGACGACGAGGCACAACTGTTCGTGGTGCGCATACTGCGCGATCGCTGCACGGTGAACGCGGATACGTCGGGCTCGCTGCTACATCGGCGGGGGTATCGGCAGGCGACGGCGAAGGCACCCCTGCGCGAAACGCTCGCCGCGGCGCTGATCGCCGGATCGGGATGGGACGCGGCGTCACCCCTCGTGGATCCGTTTTGCGGATCGGGCACGATCCCCATTGAAGCGGCGCTCATGGCGCGAGGAATTGCGCCGGGCGTGCTGCGGACC
>JBJMNM010000126.1:0-7362 GCA_045804305.1 Gemmatimonadaceae bacterium
CTGGGAGCGGTCGACGCGAGCCAGCAGGGCTCACCCTGCTCGATCGTTCGCATCGGTCATCTGGTGGCGATCGGCTCCGCTCGACTCGACAACCGGCGCGACGTCGCACGGTGGGCGCGTTGTCAGGACCATGACGCGAGCGATCTCGGGCTCGTCGTGCGATTCGTGAGCAGCGACGACGGAGCGCGCATCGGCGATCTGCTCGGCGACTTCGCCTTCGTGCTGTGGGATCCGCGGCGCCGAGTGCTCCTGGCGGCGCGCGACACCTTCGGGGTGAGGAAGCTGTTCCACGCGCGTTCGGCGCCTGGCGTTCTGACCTTCGCGTCGCGCGCGTCGCTCCTCGCAACGGACGACCGGTACGATGTGGAGTACCTGCTCGGCCGAGTGTCGCAGTCCGTGTCCGATCCGGCGTGCACCGTCTTTTCCGGTGTGAGCGCCGTTCCACCGGCGAGCGTGCTTCGCGTGCGCGGTGACGTGCAGACGACCATTGTCTACTGGTCCGCCGCCGCGGCGCAGCAGGCAGGCAATCCAGCGACCGATCCGGCCGAACAGATCGACGCATTTCGCGCGCAGCTCGTCGAGGCCGTGCGGGTGCGCGTGTCTGACGGGACGCGTACCTGGTCGCTGCTCTCCGGTGGGATGGACTCCTCGTCCGTGGTGAGCATCGCGCAGTGGCTCGCGCGGCGCGGCGCACTTGACAGCGGTCTGGCCGGCACGGTGACGTACACCGACTCCCTGGGCACGAGCGCGGACGAGCGCGAGTTCTCCGACGCGGTCGTGCACATGTACGGAGTGCGGAACGAGCTCGTGCCCCATCGTGGAGACGCGCGGGAGCTGTCGTGCGATCTGCCCCTGCTGGATCAGCCGGACCGGTCGTATACGGGTGCGGTGCGGGACCGTGCAGCCGCGCGGATCGTTCAGCGGTCGGGAGGGCATGCGCTGCTGACCGGCGAGGGAGGCGACGCGCTGGTAGGCGGCACGATGTTCTTCTTCGCCGACTGGCTGGTAACCGGCCGCGCGAGCGAGGCGGTACGCGAGATGGCGCACCGCGCCGCGCTCGGCCGAGTGTCGTTCTGGGAGCTCGCCTATCAGAACGCCGTCATTCCGCTGTTGCCCGCTCTGGTGCGGCAGCGACTGACCCGCGCAAGCATCGGGTCGGTCCCGCCGTGGGTTCCTCCGGCCGCCGTTCGTCGGTTCGGGCTCACCCGGCGCTCGACGCTCGAGCAGGTATATGGCGGACGGCGCGGCAGGAAATACGAGGACGCCCTTGCGGCCACGATCGCCGGCATCCCGTCGGTGATGCCGCTCGGGCCGGCCGACGATCTGCTCGAGCTCCGGCATCCGTATCTCCATCGCCCGCTCGTGGAGCTGGCGCTGCGGCTCTCGCCGGAGATGTGCGTCCGGCCGCACGCGAGGAAGTGGATTCTGCGCGAAGCGATGCGCGGGATTCTCCCCGAGAAGGTGCGGACGCGCGTGGGTAAGAGCGGGCTCGATGGACTGCACCTCTGGTCGTTGACGCACGAGCAGCAGCGGTTCGACCGGATGCTTCGCGACCCGGTGCTCGCGCAGCTCGGCGTGATCGATCGTGCGGCGTTGGCCCGCGTCCTCGACGACGTACGGAGCGGGCGAGCCGGCCACGAGGGCTGGCGCGATGGAATCAACGGCGTGCTCGAGGTGGAGATGTGGCTTCAACTGCGATCTGGCCGGTGGGCGGCAGAAGGTTCGCAGCGCACGTGTCACACGCACGACAAAGTCGCAGGACAGGTACGAACACTCACAGGACAGTCGTCCGGGAGCATCACATGAAGACGTACAGCGCACCAACGCTCGTCGCGGTCGGGCGAGTCATCGAGCTGACCCAGGGCTCATTCATGGGCAGCAGCGACAGCGGCGAGACGCACCAGCTCCGCGCCGCCGGCAGCGTCGGTTTCAGTCTCTGAACCACTTCCGCCTTTTCACTCACTAGGAGAACGATCATGAAGACCTACACCACTCCCGCGCTCGTCGCCAAGGGCGACGTCGTCACGTTGACTCAGGGTCCGGTCGGCGGCGACAAGGATCCGGACGGCATCACCCGCCAGCTTGCCGTCGGCAGCGTGGGCTTCGGCCTCTGAGTCGAGCCATCTAGGACCGCCCACCGGCCAGATCATCATCAACATGAATCACCGTCCTCCGGGAGCCGAGACGTTCCGGGCGTCTCGCTCCCCCTTGAGGTGAGTCTCGAACCACCCGATCATGCGCAGCGCGAAGTCCCGCTGGTTCGCGTACGACCAGAGCGACTCGTTGTGATTCTCATGGGCGTACCGCGCGAACTCCACCGTCCTGCCGAGCCGCTGGAGGCCGGCGAACACCTGCTGGGCGAGGAAGACCGGTACCGTCGTCTCGGCTGCTCCATGGATGATGAGCAGCGGCGTGTGCACCTGGTCGAGCAGGTAGATGGGCGAGTTCTTCAGATAGTTCTCCCGGCGCTCCCACAGCGTGCCCCCGAGCAGCTCCTCCATTATCTGAATGCCATAAGCCCACCCCGACGTCGCCAGCGTGCCGGTCGTCGCTACTTGGTCGCCCTCTCCGCCCCGCATGACCGCGGCGGCGAACCGCGGCGTCTGGGCGATCAGCGCGAGCGTCGTGTAGCCGCCCCACGAGTGGCCCATGATGCCGAGCCGGCTGGAGTCGGCGACTCCGAGTGCGATCACCGCGTCCACGGCTGGCACGATGATCCGCGCCAGCTCGCGCATCTGATCGGTGAAGTCGAAGGGCGCCACATCGGGCGCGAGCACCGCAAACCCTCGCGTCGCCAGGAGCTGCATGTTCTGCACCCCCGGCCCCGTGATGCCGAACACGTTGACGTCGTTCGACCGTGGGTCGACCGGATAGGGATAGACCACGAGCGGGTACCGCACGCCCGGACGATAGCCGACGGGCAGCAGGAGCGTGGCTCGGCGCGGACCGGCCGGCGTAGCGTATTCAATGAGCCGGGTCGCGCCGAACGCGACCCTTTCCAGCTCTGGCGCCACATGCGTGATCTGCCGCGTCGATGAGAAGTCCGCGCTGGCGAGCCAGACGTCGGCCGGATGCTGCGCATCTTCGCTGAGGTACACTACCCGCCCGTCCGCCGCGACGTCGTTCGGAAGCTCGTTCTTGTCGCCATAGTGTCGGCCTTCCTCCCGCAGAACTGTCCAGGCGCTGGTCACGAGGTCCATCCGCGCGAAGCCCACACGCTTCGTCGAATCGCTCCGGAACGCCACCCGCAGGAACGCCCCACCGCCGGTCGCCACCGCCTCGTGCGCATGCGATTCCACCGGCGCGAGCACGTCCCTCCCCGCCGGCGCGCGCGCCACCGACCTGACTTGCCCATCCGGCATCGACACAATGGCGATGCTGTGCGCGGCAAAAATGTAGAACGCACGGCCGCTCTCGTCCCACCAGTACGACCGTCTGGAGCCAATCGAATCGGCGCGGATCTCCGCCACCCCCGACGTCGCCACTTCGCGGGGTGCCCAGGTGCTCGAGTCAGCCGCGTAGTATCGCGTCCGCCCGGCGCTGTCGGTGGCCGAGTACATGAGGATCGCGCTCGTGGGCGACCAGTAGACGCCAGTCGAGTAGTTGGTGATCGCCACGCCACGCGCAACCGCTCGCGGAGCCTCGGGCTTGTCGTTACCAAGCGCGACGACCATCAGGTCGTACGGTACCCGCCATGTCGGCTTCATCGTGGGCGGATGCTCCGAGCTGAACGCTACATGGCGTCCATTCGCCGACACGGCGTACTCCAGCGGCCAATATCCGGCCGCCAGTGTGGTCACGCGTCCCGTTTCGACGTTCACGAGCGCGAGGTCGGCGTGGAGCGATTCGCGGACGTCCGTGTCCCTGTCGTCACCTTTGGATTGGCCACCGTACGGCAACGCCGGATCGGCGCGCAACACGGTGACCGTGGCGCTGTTGCCGCGACGGAGTGAGTCGAGCGCTGCGCTCGAGAGCGCCGGCCTGGCTTCGGGGAGCGATGTGCCGACGGGCAGGATCGGCATCACGACCTGCCGACTGTCCGGAGTCCAGCGGGGAAACTGCATGGCCCGGTGCGCGCGTACGAGCGTCTTCGTCACGCGTCGCGTACGCCCGCTCGCCGTCTCGCGCACCCAGAGATGCGCCAGACCGCCCGCATCCGAGTAGAAAGCCAGATACCGTCCATCCGGCGACCACGACGGTGCCCAGCTCGTGGCCGAGTCGTTCCCCACGATCAGCGTGCGTCCCGTGCGCACCTCGGTGATCCGAACGCGCGTGCCGACCGCTGTACTCGGAGCACCCGTACGGGTGTACCAGCCCTCCACGGTGGATCCGGCATTGCGGTTGGGATACCTGAGCGTATAGGCAACCCACTGCGCGTCCGGGGACAGCGTGATCTTCGAGTACGACTGAAATGACGGCTGAGCGAGCGCCGCCTCCACCGAGAGCGGTGCGGCGGTCTGCGCGTGAGCGCTGCGCCCGATCGCCGAACCACCGAGCAACACCGCGGCAGCGAGGGTGGTGATCGATCCGAACGTCATCACTATGCTCCTCGGCTCGCGCACTTGGTGAAGTTGGGATTGCTCGCCTGCGCCACATCCGGCGTGAAGGTCACGTCGTCGCCGTACGTCAGCCCGTTCTTGTAGGCGCCGGTGGGAAACACCGACGCACTCGGGCGGCCATACTGCCGCACCAGCCGCCGGAGATCGCCGTGCCGATGCCCCGTGGCGAACAGCCAGAAGGCCCGCTCGCGGAAGAGCTGATCCACCTGCGCCGCCGTCGTCGGCTGAGGAGCAAGCGGCGCGAGACCAGGCGTCGTCGCCCGCAGCACGTTGAGTCGCTGGAGCGCGCTCGCCGCATCGCCGGCGCGGAGGAACGCCTCCGCCTCGATCAGTCGTGCCTCCACCCCACTCGCCAACACGATCGGCGACGACACGTTCGCGTACCGCGTGAAGGTGTAGACGTCGGTCAACCCGTCGATGCCCTTGCCCACGAACGCGGTCGGCACGCGGGGATCTCGTGCACCACGAAAGTCGAGCCCGTTGCCGCCCTCGAGATCCGACACCGTGAGCCATCGCTGCGTGTTGATGATCACATACACGCCGTTGGGCTGCGCCGGCGAGTACTGCGTGGCATACGCATACGCGGTCGGGACGGCCGCGACGGTCGCGGCGGCATCGGCGAACTGGCCGCGGTCGAGCTGAGTGCGCCCCCGCCCAACGCGCGCCATAGTGAGAAGGCGCGCACTGTCCGCGGCATACACGATCGCGGAGTCGAAGTCGGCGAGCGCGCGGCCGTACAGCTCCTCCGTGGGGAGTGGCTGCCCGTACACGGGGCTGCCGTTCACGATCTCGCCTAGTGGAATGCCGGAGCACAGGTTCTCGGCCAGGAACAGCTCCGTGTACGCCGCGAGCGCGAACTGCTCGCCGATCTGCGCGCGCCTCGCCGGTGCGTACTGCTCGAGCGCGGCGATCGCGCGGCGTGCATCGAGGCGCGAGCGCTGCATGGCGGGATAGGGATAGCTCCGGCTGGGATCCGGCACGATACGAATGTCCGCGACCGCCAGGCCGACCGATCCCGAGCTCGCGTTGAAGAACTCGTCCGCCATCGCGCCGCTCGTCGTGATCTGTCCCTGGTCGGATCCCGCGAACACAAGCGCGAAGCCGCCGAGCGAGCCCACGCGGAGCGCCTCCGCGCCGGCGGCATTCGCCAGCGCGTCGAGCTGGACGAGGTCCGGCGCGCTCACCTCGGTGAGGCCGGAGCAAGCGCAGGCGATCAGACAGAGCAGCATGCCCGTCCGCCAACGCCGGCGCGCAGAGAAGCGATGGACGTCGATCATCGAGGTACCGGTCAGAGGCCGAGGTTGACGCGCAGGAGCCAGTAGCGCGCGGGAGGCGCGGTTGGGTTGCCGCCGTACCCCTCCACCAGTCCAAGCGCGTCATTCGTCTCCGGGTCGATCCCGGTATAGCGCGTGAAGAGGTGAAGGTTGCGGCCGGTGAGCATCACGCTGGCCGATCGCGCGCGCAGCCCATGCGCGACCAGATCCGGGAGCGTGTAGCTCACCGAGAGCTCACGCCACCGCGTGAACGACGCGTCTTCCGTGTAGCCGAACAGCGTGTAGCCAAGGAGACCGCTGTTCAGCGCCACCGCGTTTGCCTGTGCATCCAGGGGCGTGGTGGGATCGTTGACTGCTCGGCAATCGCCCAGGAACAGGCTGCACCGGTTTGCTTCGGAGTAGTTGGTGATCTTGTGGCCGCCCCGGTAGTCGAACTGTGTCGACAGGCGAAGCCGGCCATGCAGGAGCGCGAGCGAGCTCGCCGCGGTGAGCTGTCGCGGAGGGAGCTTCGGACCGAGAAAGACGGCCGTGTCCCCTACCGTCACCTCGCTCTCCTCGATGATCCCGTTGTGGTTCGCATCGGCGTAGCCCAGGATTGGACGCGCGAAGGCGCTGACCAGGGGATAGCCTTCGCGGCTGCGCGACGCCGGATTGGGACCGATGAAGGGGATTCCCGCACCGATCTGCTCCAGACGATTGTGATTCACCGAGCCATTGAGGCTCACGTTCCAGCGCACCGACGGATTGTCGATCGCCGTCACGGACAGCAGCCCCTCGACGCCGCGATTGCGCACCGAGCCGATGTTCTCCTGCCGCGCGACGATCCCGAACTCGGATGACAGCGGCCGATTGATCAGCGCATCGTGGCTGAGCCGATTGTAGTACGTGGCCTCGACGCGCACGCGGCCATGCCATAGTTCGAGATCGGCGCCTGTCTCGAGTTCTGTCTGGCGCTCGGGCCTGAGATCGGGGTTGCCAATGGCCCCGAGTCGCGCGCCCGATGCCGCTGTGCCATCCACGAACGCAGGAGCGACAGTCACGAGAGCGAGCGCGGCGGTGGTTGCCGGCTGCACGCCGGACGCGCCGTATGCCGCGCGCAACCGCGCGCTGTTCAACCAGCCGTCGCGCTGCTCGGCCACGATCCACGACGCGCTCGCCTTCGGGTAGATCGCCGTCTGAAAGTCGCGGCCGAAGGCGCTGCCGCCGTCAGCACGAAGTGCCGCGGTGAGAAACAGCCGGTCGTCGACGCCGATCATCTGCTCGACATAGCTCCCCGCGACCACCGTGTTGACGGTCTGTTCTTCCCCGGTGATCACGGCGGCGCCGGTGACCGTCTCCGATCCCGGAGTGAGGTTCGTGCCGCTCGAGCCGGTGAGCTGCAGGAGTCGCCCATTGTATTGCCCGCCGACCGAGGTGCGGCTCGTTAGCCGAGCGGTCGGCGCGAACGACGCCGACGCGCCGATGTCGGCGCTGTACTGCGAGACATTCGTCCGTCGATTCATCCGGCGGCCATCGCGCCCCTCGCCGAA
>JBJMNM010000127.1:0-4162 GCA_045804305.1 Gemmatimonadaceae bacterium
ACGCGCATCGTCCGGATCTTCAATACCTACGGACCGCGTATGCGCCCCCGCGACGGCCGCGTCGTCTCGAACTTCGTGGTGCAGGCGCTGAGCGGCGAGCCGCTCACGGTCTATGGCGACGGATCGCAGACCCGCAGCTTCTGCTACGTGTCGGACGAGGTGGAAGGGATCTACCGGCTCTTCATGCAGGGCGACAGCGAACCGACCAACATCGGCAATCCCGACGAGTACACCGTGAAGCAACTGGCCGAACTGGTTGTGGAGCTGACGGGAACCCGCGCGCCGATCGTGTACGAGCCGCTGCCGGTGGATGATCCGAAGGTGCGGAAGCCCGACATCACGCGCGCGCGCGCGCGACTGGGTTGGGAGCCGAAGGTGCACGTCAGGGATGGGCTCGCGCGAACGATCGAATACTTTCGCAGGTACGTCGGCACGTCGATGATGGCGCCGCGCTCGCCCCGCCCCCGTCCCCTGCCGTCCCGCTCGCAGTGACGGCCCGCTCCCGCGAGGCCGGGTCGATCCCGGAGGTGGGCTGGCGGCCGTGGCGGGTGTATCTTTCCCTGGCTGCTCCCGAACCGTTGGCTCCTTTGCGGGTATCTCTTCCCGATATGCTCTCTTCTCGCCGGGCGTTGGTCGCCGTGCTGCTTCTCATGGCGGCGGCTTGCCACCCTGAATTCCAGGTCACGAATTACCCGACCAATGAGGCGCTCTACCGCGCCGCCATGGACGAGTACGCCCATGGCCGGTGGGATAATGCCGTGTCCGCTCTCGAGAAGCTGACGACGGATCTTCCCGCGCGAGACACGCTGCTGCCCCGTGCGCACTGGTACCTCGCGAAGGCCCATCAGAGCCGCGACGAATGGGTGCTGGCCGCCGCGAGCTTCTCCCACTTGTACGAGAGCTTCCCGGACGACACGCTGGCGGACGACGCCGCGCTCGAAGGCGCGCGCTCGTATCGCAGGCTGTGGCGCAAGCCGTCGCTCGATCCCACGTACGGCGAGAGCGCGCTCGCGGCGTACAACAGCCTGCTCGGTCTCTATCCGCAGTCGCCGCTGATCCCGGTGGCCAAGAAGGAGCTGTTCGATCTCGAGGAGATGTTCGCCCAGAAGAACTACCTGTCCGGGATGTATTACTTCCGGCGCGGTGGGTACGACTCCGGGATCATCTACTTCAAGGACGTGCTCAACCGGTACCCGAACGCGCCCACGGCACGGCTCGCCCAGCTCCGTCTGGTCGATTCGTACAAGGCAATCCGGTACAAGGAGGACGCGGCCGACGCCTGCGCCCTCCTGCGGAAGAGCTACCCCAACGACGCCGAGGTCGGCGTCGCATGCGCGGGAATCGCCACGCCGATCTCCCCCGTGGCGTCGACGCCGGCGAACGCGCCGCCGTCGTCCACCGGCCCCCCTCCGTCCAGCGCCACGCCCCCGGCGTCGGCAACGCCGCCGACGCCCTAGGCGTGCGCCTCGGGATCTTCGGCGGAAGCTTCGATCCGCCGCACCTGGGGCACCTGCTCGCCGTGATCGACGCGGCGGAGCGGCTTCGGCTCCACGAGGTGCGGTTCGTTCCGGCAGCCGTCCAGCCCTTCAAGGTGGGCCGTTCGACTGCGTCGCCCGCCGACCGGCTGGCGATGACCCAGCGGCTCGTCGCGGGTGTGCCGGGCTTCGTGGCGGACGGGACGGAAATCGAGCGGGCCGGGTTATCTTTTACGGTTGACACCCTGGCGGCGATGGCCGCGGCGTCGCCCGGCGCGGAGCGGTTTCTGCTCCTCGGGGCCGACGCCTTCGCCCTCTTCGATCAGTGGCGGGACCCGCAGCGGATTCTGAGCCTGGCGTCGATCGCCGTGCTCGTTCGCGGTGGGGATGTGATGCCGGACGTCGGCAAGCGAGCCGGCGTGCAACTGCTTGAGACGCGACGCGTGGACATCTCGTCCACCGAGCTGCGCGCCCGGGTCGCCGACGGGCGCACCATACGAGGATTCGTGCCGGACGCGGTCGCCGACTACATCGCGGAGCACCGGCTCTATAGGTAAGAGGACAGCATGTTCAAACGCGTACTGACGGCGTTTCTCGGGACTCGCCACGAGCGAGACCGCAAACGGCTCCAGCCCATCCTCGATGCGATCCACGAGCACGAGGCACGGCTCGCGACGGCCAGCGAGGAAGACCTCCGCGGACAGACCGCGAAGTTTCGTGGGATCCTGCATGAGCGCACCGATGCGCTCGAAGCGAAGGCCGCCGAGCTGCGTGAGCGGAAGCGCGGCGCCACCGACGCCACCGAGCGCGAGCGGCTCGACAACGAGCTCAGTGGCCTGGACGGCAGCGGCGGTGTGGAGGGCGAGATCCGGCGCACGATCGCCGAAACGCTCGACGAGATCCTGCCCGAAGCCTTCGCCACCGCGCGCGAAGCATCCCGACGGCTGGTCGGCACGACGGTGAACGTCACCGGGCGAGACATCGAGTGGAACATGGTGCCGTACGACGTCCAGCTCATGGGCGGCATCCAGCTCCACCTCGGCAAGATCGCCGAGATGGCGACCGGCGAAGGCAAGACGCTCGTGGCCACGCTGCCGCTCTACCTGAACGCCCTGCCCGGCAAGGGCGCGCACCTGGTCACGGTCAACTCGTACCTCGCCCGCCGCGACTCGCAGTGGATGGGGCACCTGTACAACTACCTCGGCCTCACCGTCGGCTGCCTGGACGACACCGAGGCGGGCACACCAGAGCGCCGCGCCGCGTACCTCGCAGACATCACGTACGGCACCAACAACGAGTTCGGCTTCGACTACCTGCGCGACAACATGGTCGTGTCGCTCGAGCAGCGCGTGCAGCGGAGCCACGTGTTCGCCATGGTCGACGAGGTCGACTCGGTGCTCATCGACGAAGCGCGCACCCCGCTCATCATCTCCGGCCCCGTGGGCAACGAGGGGGATGCGCAGTACTTCGAGCACAACACGGCCGTCTCGCGGCTCGTGCGCAAGCAGATGGAGCTCGTCAACGTCCTCACGGCGGATGGGGAGCGAGAGCTCGAGGCAGGGAACACCCAGGCGGCCTCGGTCAAGCTGTACCAGGCGCAGCTCGGACACCCCAAGAACCGCCGGCTGATGAAGCTCATGCAGGAGCCGGGCAACAAGCAGCTCGTGCAGAAGATGGAGCTCGAGCACCTGGCCGACCGCAAGCTGCCGCCCGCCAAGCAGAGCTTCCGCGATATCGAGGAGGATCTCCTCTTCGTGCTCGACGAGAAGGGACACTCGGTGCACCTGACCGACCGCGGCGTGGACTTCATGTCGCCCTCCGATCACGACGCGTTCGTGCTGCCCGATCTCAGCGAGGCGGTGCATCGCATCGACCATGCGCACGACATGTCGGCCGATCAGAAGATCGCCGCGCGGCGCGAGCTCGAGATCGAGTACGCCAGCAAGAGCGAGCGCCTCAACATCGTGCACCAGCTGCTGCGGGCGCACGCGCTGTACGAGAAGGACGTGAACTATGTCGTGCAGGATGGCGAGGTGCTCATCGTCGACGAGTTCACCGGCCGCACGATGCCGGGACGCCGCTGGAGCGAGGGACTGCACCAGGCGGTCGAGGCGAAGGAAGGCGTCGCGATCCAGGAAGAGCACCAGACGCTCGCGACGATCACGCTGCAGAACTACTTCCGCCTCTACGAGAAGCTCGCCGGCATGACCGGCACCGCGAAGACCGAGGAGAAGGAGTTCGTCGAGATCTACGGCCTCGACGTCGTCGAGATCCCCACGAACGTGGACGTGGCCCGGGCAGACGAGAACGATCTCATCTTCAAGACGAGGGAGGGGAAATGGTCCGCCGTCGTGCGTGACATCGAGGAGCGGGCGCACGAGGGTCAGCCCGTCCTCGTCGGCACGATCGCCGTCGAGACGTCCGAGTACCTCTCGCAGCTCTTGACCCGCAAGGGCGTCAAGCACAACGTCCTCAACGCGAAGGAGCACGCGCGCGAGGCGGAGATCATCAAGGACGCAGGCCTGCGCGGCGCGGTCACGATCGCGACGAACATGGCGGGCCGCGGTGTCGACATCAAGCTCGGCGAGGGCGTCGTCGACCTCGGCGGCCTGTACGTGCTCGGTACCGAGCGCCACGAGTCGCGCCGCATCGACAACCAGCTCCGCGGCCGCTCCGGCCGCCAGGGC
>JBJMNM010000128.1:0-3363 GCA_045804305.1 Gemmatimonadaceae bacterium
CCAGCCAGGCTTGTCTGGAACTGCTTGGGGGGCGGCTCCCCCTCGGCGCGCTTGTCACAGCCCACGGCGGCGGTTAGGATGCTCGCGGCGACTGCACCCCCGAAGATCGCCCGTAGCCGGCGCGCCACAGGGCAGTACATGCCGGATGGCGCATCGGTGGACTGCGGCAGGTGGAGAATCCGGTGCATGCGAGTGTGGTGGGCAACCCGGCGTTGAACGTCCGAGCCGTACAACGCCAGTTGGCGGCGCTCCTGCCGGAGGCGCGTCCGGTTGGAGCGAGCGAGCGCGCGCTCGAGATCGCCGCGCAGACTAACGACGCGCCGCGCCTCATCAGCGCAACGGTGCTCGAGGGCGGCGCGCTGCGCGCCCGTCGCGTGTTCGAGCCGGCCCAGGTGGGCTTCCGCGCCTTCCTGGACGGCACCCAGCAGAGCCAGCCGGTCTCCTATCTGGGCGGGGCCCCGATAGTGGTCGGGCACGCCGCTGCGGTGATCCGCGAGCGTCGGAACAAGCGCTTGCACACCTGGTTCACGCCGCTCGTCGAAGCTCGCGTCTACTGCCCACGCTCCCTCGTCTCGAAGCCGACCTGGGAGGTGCTCAAGTCGGTGTTCGGCGCGGATCTCGTGGACACGAGCGACGGAGCCGCGGAGCTGCTCGCCCACCCGTTCGCGATGCGCGATGCCGCGGTGCACCTCGTCCAGGCCCATCGTGAGAGCCTCGAGCATCGTCTCGCGGAGCGCTGGTGCTCGCTCGAGCGCGATCCGCTCTTCATCGACGGCGGGATCAGTGGCAGCGAAGCCGTGGCGGTGTCGGGCTGCACCGTCGGCGTGGTGAAGAGCCATCGGACCCTCTACGCCGAGGGGGCGGCGCTCGCCGTCGTGCTGGGGCTGCAGCACCGCGAGCGCTCGAGCGTGTTCCGGATCACGTCACCCAAGCGCATGCCGGTC
The DNA here is from genome assembly GCA_045804305.1 of Gemmatimonadaceae bacterium. Taxonomy (GTDB): domain Bacteria; phylum Gemmatimonadota; class Gemmatimonadetes; order Gemmatimonadales; family Gemmatimonadaceae; genus AG11. The sequence continues at coordinate 945 of JBJMNM010000128.1, forward strand.
GCGAGCTGGTACCTGCGGCTGCGCGATCCGAGCGGTCACGAGCCGATGTGGGGTCTCGTGCGTGTGGAGCTCGCACATCCGGCGCCGCAGGCGCTCGATCGCATCGGCGACCGCGCCGACGAAGTATCACGGTGGATCCTCGCCGAGGTCTCGCCGCTGGCGCTGCCCGATGCGCGGTGGGACAAGATGGTGTACGGGGTGCGTGACTGTGAGGAGTTCTTGCGGGCGATACAATGAACACCGTGTGTGAGGAGCAATGTCCGCTGTCTTAGGTAGAGTTGTCGCCACCGAGCGGCGTCCCAATACGCCGCACGAGTTCCACTTCTGGACCGCGCTCGATTCGCCAGTCGGGATCGGGACGATCGTGCGCGTTGACGGGCGGGACCCGGTGAATGGCGCGGTGCCGCACGTGTACGGGATCGTGACCGAAGGATTCAGCTGGACGGATCTCGCGTCGCCGCTGCACGACGTGATGGGTCACGACGGCAGCCCGGCCAACGACGCGCTGCATCAGACCGACCGGGCGGAGATTCGGCTCTACACGGCTGCCGTCCTCCGCCACGTGCCGGAGGAGCCGCTGCAGCCCGTGCCCATGGGTACGGTGTTTCTCGCCGACGAGGCCGACGTCGCCATCGCGCTGCGCATGGACGGTTATCTCAAGCCAGGCGCACGCACGGGGATTCCCATCGGGGTGTATCGCGCCGGCGGCACGGATGCGCCCATCTATCTCGACGCCGACTTCCTCATCGGTCCGGAGGCGGCGCACCTGAACATCAGCGGCGTCTCCGGCCTCGCCACGAAGACGAGCGCCGTGGAGTGGCTGCTCCAGTCGATCTTCACGCACTTCCCGGCGCAGAAGGGAAGCGTGGCAGCGGTGTGCTTCAACGTGAAGGGCCCCGACCTCTGCTTTCTCGATCTCCCCGGCGAGATCGACGAGGCGGATCGCGCGCTGTACGCGAAATGCGACGTCACTCCCGAGCCGTTTCCGCAGGTCGAGTACTTCGCCCCGTACAAGTCGGATGGCGTGTCGCTCAACACGCTGCGCAGCAACGATGCGCTCCTCGACAACGTCACCGCCCTCACCTGGGGGCTGCGCGAGGTGCTCCAGTATGCCGAGGTGCTGTTGAACAAGGACGACATCGACGCCAAGGCGGACGCGCTGATCGACTTCATCAAGGAGAACGTCCTCGACAAGCGGTTCGTGGATCCCATTCTCGAGCGGCCGCACACGGTGACCTCGTTCGCCGATCTCGACGCATGGTTCAGGGACGTGCTGCGCGCGCTGGAGAAGAAGGACGACCAGAGCTGGCGCACCCACCACGTGGCCACCATCCGGAAGGTGCGCAACCGGCTCTCCAACATCTCTCTCCGCTGCAAGGGACTGGTCGCCGACGACGGCGCCACGAGCGACCTTCCGTTCGGGAGCTTTCAGGATCGCACGGTGTATGTCATCGACGTCGCCGGGCTCGAGGAAGACGCCCAGGACCTGATCTTCGCGCGCGTCGTGACCAAGCTGCGCGAGCACCTCGAGAAGCGCGATCTGGGCGTGCAGCACGTCGTGGTGTTCGTGGACGAGCTGAACAAGTACGCGCCGGGCGACGGTCCGGAGACCTACGTCCGCAAGATGCTGCTCGATATCGCCGAGCGCGGACGCTATCTGGGGCTCGTGCTGTTCGCGGCGCAGCAGTTTCGCTCGCAGGTGCATCGGCGCGTCGTGGGCAACTCGGGCACGGCGGTGTACGGCCGGATGGACGGCGACGAGCTCGCGACGCCGGGCTACGCCGTGCTGAGTCCCGCGATCAAGACCAAGCTCGCCACGTTGGAGAAAGGGCAATTGATGGTTCGTCATCCGCACTTCACGCAGCCGATCTTCGTGCGCTTTCCGCGTCCGGCGGTGATGCGCGGTCGCGATGGCGTGAGCCAGTATCCGGCGGCGGCCTCGCCGACGCTGCACTCGGCGGTGCTGCGCACGCTGCGCACCTTCGACCCTGCGCTGACGCTCGGCTGGCTGGAAGACGTGACCCAGCTCGCGACCGACGACGAGATCCTGCGCGCGCGGAACGACATCGTGCGCACGCGGCCGGCCGACGTGCGCAAGGCGTTCGCCGCCCACTTCCGTGCCGCGGTGGCGCCGCGGACCGCCTCGCGACCGGCGGCGCCAGCGCCGCTTCCGGCGATGCCGTCTGACGATCCGTACGGGTTCTAGGATGGCAGTGCGCATGTCATCCCGCAGGAGCGAGCGGAGCGAGCGAGTGTCGGGATCTACCTTCCCGCGCGCTAACCTCACCATGTTGGAGGGATGGAAGGTCCCGACACTCGCTTCGCTCCCGCGGGATGACAGGATTGCGCGGCGGATCGGCCTGATCGCGCTCGGCGCGTCGCTGCTCGCGCCCGCCGCACGCGCCCAGCGCGGCGACAC
>JBJMNM010000129.1:0-6143 GCA_045804305.1 Gemmatimonadaceae bacterium
GCCGCCATCGGCGTCTCACGGAACACTTCACGACCGGTGAGCATCCCGATGCTCACGGCGATGCTGATCATCACGAACGCCACGGCCAGCGCCGGCAGCATCGCCGGCACGAACGGCTGCTTGAACACGTAGCGCATCAGCGCCCACGCCCCGCCGACGCTCAGCACGACCCCCACGAGACTCCCGAGCCCACCGAGGAGCATGTACTCGGCGAGCATGATGCGGCCGACCTGACGGCGCGTCGCCCCGAGCACCTTCAGCAACACGCCTTCACGCAGCCGCTCGCGACGCGTGGCGCTCACGGCGCTGAACAGCACCGGGATGCCCAGCGCGAGGCAGAGACCGGCCATGAAGCGCATGGCCGTGGTGACCTTGGACAGCACGCGCCCGACCGTCTGCTGGATCATCGAGAGATCGATGCTCGAGACGTTCGGGAACCGGGTCACGACGTCGCGCTGCAGCCGCGCCACCGCGGCGTCGCCGCGCACGTCGGCGAGGACGACGAACTGCTTGGGTGCGTTCTCCAACGCGCGCTTCTCGAAGACGGCGAAGAAGTTCGGCTCGAAGCGCGTCCAGTTCACCTCCCGGAGGCTCGTGATGCGCGACTTGACCTGCACACCCTGCACGTCCCACGTGATCGTGTCGCCGACGCCAACGCGCAGATCGCGCGCAACGCCCTTGTCCAGCGAGAGCTGCGGGATCTGATCGGCCGGGCTGCCGCCCTTGTGGAACGCGCCGGCGGTCACACGCTCCGACGGGACGAGCGAATCGCGGAAGGTGGAGCGGAACTCGCGGCGGAGCACCCAGCGGGGACGCCGCGTGGTGCTGCCTTCCGCCGTGTCGGCCAGGAGCTGCGCTCCCGATAGCGAATTGATGGCCACGACCTTCATCGGCACGATCGGCGTCTGCTGGGTGATGGTGTACCCCTGCGCGCGGATGAGCGAGTCGAGCGGCGCCCCCTGATCGTCCTGCACGTCGAAGAAGACGACGTTCGCGCGTGAGGCGTCGAGCTTCACGTTCACCGTGCGCAGCAGATTCTGCTGCACCTGATAGATGGTACTCATCAGGAACACTCCGAAGCCGAGCGCGAGCACCACGGAGCGCGTCTGGTTCCCGGGCCGATACAGGCTCGCGACGCCCTGACGGAGCACGAACGGCCAGCTGGGTCGTACCACGCGGCGCGCCGAGAGGCTCAGCCCGGCCGCGGCGAGATAGAGCGCCCCAACGGCGGCGCCGATGCCGGCGGCGAAGCCGAGTCCCTGCCGCACGTCCTCGGCGCGCGCGATGCCGAGCGCCGCGATGCTGAGGACGATCGCGAGCGCAACCGCCACGCGCACCGGATCGAACCGCGCGCCGCGAAGCGCCGCGGCGTCGGATTCGCGGCGCAGCGTCTGCAGCGGCGACACGTTGCGCAGCGCCACGAGCGGGCGCAGCGCGAACACGAGCGCGACCCAGACTCCCACCAGCATGCCGGTGAACAACGCCGCCGGCTCCACCGACACGCGGACGTCGACGGGGAGGAAGTCGGCGAGCACACGCGGCAACGCGAGCTGGAGAGCCACGCCGAGCACGGCTCCGAATGCCGCGCCGAGCAGGCCCATGGCCACGGCCTGGATGAGGTAGATCCCCAGCACCTGCCGGCTCGTCGCGCCCAGGCAGCGCAGGATCGCCACCGTGTCGATCTTGCGCATCACGAACGCGTTCACGCCGCTCGCCACGCCGATGCCGCCGAGCAGCAGCGCCACGAGCCCGATGACACTGAGAAAATCGCGGAGCTGGTCGATCGCCTGCGTGAGATTGAACTCCGTCTGCGCAACGGTGCGTGCACGCACCTGCGACGAGTCGAGCTGCTTCTTCATGCGAAAGAGGAAGCGCTGCGGCGGCAGCGTCGGGGGGAGCTTCACGAGCGTCTCTCGCTCGGAACGGCTGCCGAACATGAGCAGCGACGTCTCGTCCACGTAGCGCGCCGGGATGTAGACCCGCGGCCCGATCGCCGAGCTCACGCCCACGTCGCCCGGCACGCTGGTCAACGTGCCGAGGATGATGAACCGGGTGAAGCCGAGCGATACGGTGTCGCCGACATGCGAGTCTGTCGCGATCAGGAGAGACGGATCGACCAGCGCGTATCGCCCCGTCTGGAGGCGCGCCCACTGTCCCGCAGGCGCGGTGAGGATCTCGCCGTAGAAGGGGTAGCCGGGAGTCACGGCACGGATCTGCGCCAGCCGCGTGAGCCCCGTGCGCTGCACCAGCGCCATCGACGAGAACGTCGTGACGTCGGCCAGCCGCACGCCCTCGCGCCGGAGCGAGTCGAGCGCCGCGACGAACGGCTTGGGGAACTGCTGGCGCGACGTGAGCGCGATGTCGCCGCCGAGCAGGGCACGCGCGTTCTCCCGCACGCTGCGCTGCGTGTTGCTCGCGAAGGAGTCGATGGCGACGAGCGCCGCGACGCCGAGCGAGATGGACGACATGTAGAGGAGGAGCCGGCGACGGGCCGTGCGGCTTTCTTTCCAGGCGAGGGCGAGGAGCTGGCTCGTGTGCATGCGCGGCTCCTAGCGACCGAGCGCGGCGTGCAGCGGCGTGGCGAGCTCGGTCGACGTGTCGCTCACCACGACGCCGTCGGCGAGGCGGATGACGCGCTGTGCGCGCCCCGCGAGCGCCAGGTCGTGCGTCACGAGCACGATCGTCGTGCCGGACTCGCGGTTGAGCGTCTCGAGCAGCTCCACGATGCGCTCGCCGGTCTCGCTATCGAGGTTGCCCGTCGGCTCGTCGGCGAAGAGAAGGCGCGGCGCGTTGCTGAACGCGCGGGCGATGGCGACGCGCTGCTGCTCGCCGCCGCTGAGCTGGTTCGGGAAGTGGTGTGCGCGGTCGCCGAGTCCCACGCGCGTGAGCAGCTCGTGGGCGCGCGCCGGCGCGCCGTCGTCGCCGCGCAGCTCGAGCGGCACCTGAACATTCTCCAGCGCCGTCAGCGTGGGGATGAGCTGAAAGCTCTGGAACACGAAGCCCACTTTGGCGCCGCGGAGCTGCGCCCTCTTATCTTCGGAGAGGCGCGACAGATCCTCGCCGTCGAGCCACACCGTGCCGCTCGAGGGCACGTCGAGGCCGGCGAGGAGACCGAGCAGAGTGGTCTTGCCGCTGCCGGACGGACCGACGATTGCCACGAAGGCGCCGTCGGGGATCGTGAAGTTCACGTCGCGCAGCACGGCGAGGCGGTGATCGCCGCTCTGATATTCCTTCGTCAACTGGCGGGCTTCGAGCATGATGTCTGTGAGAGGGGCAGGGGCGGTGCTGCTGCTGGCGTTCGGGTGCATCCTTGCGTGTAGCGGTCGCGACCGGAGCGCCGCGACGCCAGGCACCGGCGGGACGACGTCTGCCGCCGCGACGCCGGCGGTTTCCGGAGCCGCCGGCGGGGCATCCACTTCAGTAACACCGCCGGGCCGAGGAACGATCCTCTTTCTCGGGACGTCGCTCACCGCCGGGCTCGGTCTGGACCCCGACAGCGCGTATCCACAGCAGCTCCAGCGGAAGATCGACGCCGCACACCTTCCGTACCAGACGGTGAATGCCGGCGTGAGCGGCGAGACGTCGGCCGGTCTCCTGCGGCGACTCGACTGGATCCTCCAGCGTCCCGCGCAGGTGATCGTGGTGGAGACAGGGGCGAACGATGGGTTACGGGGCCAGCCAGTGGCGGGCACGCGGGCGACGATCGGACAGGTGCTCGACCGGATTCGCCGCGACCAGCCCCGGGCGCGCGTGGCACTCGTGCAGATGGAGGCGCCGACGAACCTCGGCAGGGAGTATACGGCCGCCTTCCACGCGATGTTTCCCGCGCTCGCACGCGATCACGGCGTGGTGCTGCTGCCATTCCTGCTCGACAGCGTGGCGGGCTTTCCCCGCCTCAACCAGGCCGATGGGGTACATCCCAACTACGAGGGCGAGCGCGTCGTCACGGAGAACGTGTGGCGTGGGCTCGAGCCGATGTTGCGAGATTCCGCGCCGGTGACCGGCCCATTGCAGAAAGCGGCTGGCCCCCGCTAAATTGATAGGCTGTCCTACTTTACGTTCATTTCTGCTGGGGTTCTCTATGGCTGTGCCGGCCACACAAATCCGCCGCGGGATGGTCATCGTCTTCGAAGGCGAACCGGTCCGCGTTGTCGAGTTCCGTCACCACACGCCGGGCAACCTGCGCGCGATGGTGCAGGCGAAGCTCAAGAGCCTGCGCACGGGCGCGAGCTTCGACCACCGTTTCCGCGCCGCGGACTCGATCGAGCCGGCGTTCATGGAAACGCACGAGCTGGAGTACATGTACGACGCCGGCGGGACGTACCACTTCATGAACTCCTCCAACTACGATCAGATCGAGATGGAGGAGGAGGCGCTCGGCGACAACGCGCCGTGGATGCAGCCCGGGATGAAGATCCAGGCCGAGTTCTACGAGGGGCGTCCGATCGGCGTGCGGCTGCCGAACTCGATGACGCTCACGATCGTGGAGACGAATCCGGTGATGAAGACGGCGACGAAGACCGCGTCGACGAAGCCGGCGAAGCTCGAGAACGGCGTGATGGTGAACGTGCCGGAGTTCGTCGCGTCCGGCGACAAGGTGCGCGTCAATCCCACGACGGGCGAGTACATCGAGCGGGCGAAGTAGGGAGCGGGAGCGGCCGGAAAGCAGTTGAAATGGTGTGCCCGGCTGATTACAATCAAAGCTCTCTACGGCTCGTGCAGCGTAGTGAACCGCCTGAGGCGGTGACCACGGTGACTGTAGCTCAATTGGTTAGAGCACCGGACTGTGGCTCCGGGGGTTGCGGGTTCAATTCCCGTCAGTCACCCCTCCCGACGGTTTAGGTCCGTAGCTCAATTGGTAGAGCACCGGTCTCCAAAACCGGCGGTTGGGGGTTCGATTCCCTCCGGGCCTGTGGGAAAGACAGTCAAGCGGTTGGGCGGTGAGGCGGTCGGGCGGTTGAAAATTGAAATGGGAGGACCTCGAGCCAGTCCCCTGGTGCGAGGCGATGGAAGCTCGGACATGCGACGGCGGTATCGTCTAGGGGACTAGGACACGGCCCTCTCAAGGCTGGAACACGGGTTCGAATCCCGTTACCGCTACTCGGTTCGTCGGTGCGGCCCGTTCGTCTATCGGTTCAGGACGGCACCCTTTCACGGTGCAGAGACGGGTTCGACTCCCGTACGGGCTATGGACGGTCGACAGTCTGTCGGTCCGATGGAAGCACAGGAGCGGGATCCGCGGTGACACGCGGCGCAGGAGATCGGATTCGGTGGCGGCAGGTGCGCCATGCGAGCCCCGATTGAGTCAGGGGCCGTAGCTCAGTTTGGTTAGAGCACTCGACTGTCACTCGAGAGGTCGCGGGTTCGAGCCCCGTCGGCCCCGTTTCAGGATAAATGCCCTGGTGGTGAAACTGGTAGACACGCCATCTTGAGGGGGTGGTGCCGCAAGGCGTCGCGGTTCGAATCCGCGCCAGGGCATGTTGATGTTGCTGCACGACGTCGCCACAGTAGCTCAGGGGTAGAGCACTCGATTCGTAATCGAGCGGTCGTGAGTTCAATTCTCACCTGTGGCTCTGCAAGCAGGTCAGAACATGGAGTGAGGGATATGCGGAACGGCGCCCCAAGCGGGCGCCGTTCGTCATTTCATCCTCGCAGAGCGCAGCGATCAATGCGTCGCGGCGAGTTGCTTCTCGACCTGCTGACGCAGGGCCTCCTCGAGCTGCCCGGTCGACCCGCAGCGGATCGGCTCGGCGCTCGTCCCTTCGTTGCGCTGCAGGCGGGCCGTGAGGTGGGTGGCGCCGGTCGTGCCTCCGCTCGGCGCCGGCGTCAGCGTCGTCACCATGTAGACGTACAATCGACCCTGATCGATCAGCGGTCCGCCCAAACCCGTCCCGCAGGTGAAGTACTCGCTGAGCGAATGGTCGAGCAGTCGGCGTGGCGCGATGAAGCCTTCGTTGCCGTAGCGGCCGGCCGCGCGGTCGGCGACCGTGGGCTGGATGCCGAGCTGCGCGTAGCCGAGCTGCAGCGCGGACCACACACGGTCGAGCGGGGCGGCGAAGACCGTCGCCTCCTTCTCGTACGACGTGGATTGGCGCACCACTCGGCCATCGGCATTGACGGCCAGCACGCGCTCCGGTGCCGGC
>JBJMNM010000130.1:0-3667 GCA_045804305.1 Gemmatimonadaceae bacterium
CTCGGGGAGCTGCACGTCGATCGACTTCCGCATGCTCGGGATTGCCGCCATGAAGATGATCAGCAGCACGAGGAGCACGTCGATCATCGGGGTGACGTTGATCTCCGTGTTCAACATTGCCCGCGCCGAGTTGGAGTTGGACTTCGACGTCATGGCATCACCGCGTCAGCGTGAAGTCGAACGGCAGTTGCACGCGCGTGCGGACCTTGTGGCCATTGGCCTCGCCCGGTGTGAAGCGATAACGCGGCAGGACGGCGCGCACCGACTCGGCGAGCAAGACCTGCGATGCATCGAGCTTCAGCACGTCGAGCTCGGGCCGGCCGAGGGTGTCGACTACGAACTCGGCGACGACCCGTCCCTGGATGCCGGCCTCGCGGAGGGCTGTAGGGTAGCGCGGCTCGGGGGGACGTCCGAGCACGCGCGGACCACGATCCACCAAGTGCTCGTCGACGACGTCGCCCGGATAGTGGGGCGGCCGACAGTCGCACGGGAACATGTTCCGGTCGAGGTCAGTGATTGCGCCGGACACACCAGGGTCGGCGAGCACCGGAACCGAGATCGCAACTTCGATCGGCGGCAGCTCCGTAGGCGTAAAGATCGGGATGGGCAGCGTACGCCCTGCCTGTGCGCCGCTTCGTGCCGATCGGTGATCGATCCGGTGGTCGACACGCGTCTCCGGATGCACCGGCACGTAGATGGGCGGTTGGAGCGGAGGGGTGATTGCTCGCCCGGAGCCGGGGCGGGCCAGCCAAATGACCGCGGCGATCAGTGCGCCGTGCGCGACCGCGCTGGTTACGGTACTTCCCGTCCGGCGCGGGCGGGCAGCGCGCGATTCCATCAGGACATCGAACATGCATCCTCCCCGTCAGTGTGGGTTGGCACCTCACTGCCGAGGATAGCGTCGGCATCTTAGGCCCTCGTGAGCGTCGGATTACCGGACGCGAAGGGTTGCGTGATGCCTTCCTGATGGGCTGATGACGAAACGATGAAGGGGCGCCGGCTTCGTCGCCGGCGCCCCTTTCAGGGCCCGCTCGTCGGTCAGACGTTGCGGTCGATGTCGGTCTCCTTCTCGCCGATCTTCCGCTGGGCCTTGCCCTCCAGATCCTTGCCCTTGCCCTTGAGCTGCTCGCTCGTGTCGCCGGTCAGGCCGCCAGCCGCATTGCGGACCTTGCCCTCGACCTGCTTTGCCGCACCCTTGGCCTGGTTCTCCAGGCCGTCCGTGCCGAGATCGTCCGCCATGGTAATGCCCTCGCTGTGAGTAGGTATCGTGCCGTTCGTTGGTGATGAGCAAAGCAATGGGTATGCCGGACTCTGGACAGAAGACATATCTGCGATATATCTTTTAAGCCACACGATATATCGCCGCTACGCGGCGGAGGCCACCATGTTCGGTCATTACCGGTTCGACTGTAGCCCCCAGGGCGCGCGTGCCAAGTGGGGGTGGGACGCCAGCTTCATGAATGGCTTCTTCGGGGCTGAGGGGCGTCCACGGGGCCGCTGGCGGGGGGGTCGGATGTTCGAGCAGGGCGACCTGCGATTCGTCATCCTGAGCCTCCTGGAAGAGAAGCCGCGGCATGGCTACGAGATCATCAAGGCCCTGGAGGAGCGCTTCGGTGGCACATACGCGCCTAGCCCCGGGGTCGTCTACCCCACCCTTCAGCTCCTCGAGGATCAGGGGTTCGCCCGTATCGTGCCGGGGCCCGAAGGGAAGAAGACCTACGAGATCACCGACGCTGGCCGGGCTCACCTAGCCGAGAATCGGGACACGGTGGAGTCCATCTTCGACCGGGTCAGCAAGCTGATGGGCCACTTTCTCGACGAGCCCATGACGGAGGTCCACAAGGCGTTCAAGGAGGTAGCGAAGGCCACCTATAGCCGCGCCAGCGACGCCGTGCAGACTCCCGAGACGCTCAAGCAGATCGTGGAGATCCTGAGCCGGGCGAGCAGGGAGATCGAGGCGATCGGGAAGCAGGGCGCCGCGTAGCCGACTGCCGGATGGGCGGTCGGTGCGTATGTTGAAGTGGGCCGGAGGCGCGTGCGTCTCCGGCCTGCGTCGTTCCGACGGCGTCGCCGTGCCAGCCCCTCACCATCCAGATGTCGCTCGAAACAGGGAACTACCCCATAGAGCCAGCCGCGCCCGCGCCCCCGACGGGGAAGCGACTCGCCTTGCTCACGCTCACCGCGCTCGGCGTCGTCTACGGCGACATCGGCACGAGCCCGCTGTACGCCCTCCGTGAGTGCTTCCGCGCCGAGTACGGCATCCTCCCGGCGCCCGAGAACATCATGGGGGTCCTGTCGCTGATCCTCTGGTCGCTGATCCTCGTCGTCAGCGTGAAGTACATCGTCTTCATCCTGCGGGCGGACAATCGCGGTGAAGGCGGGATCCTCGCCCTGCTCGCGCTGCTGCTCCAGCAGGGCCGACGGGCCGAGGACAAGCGTCGACGCCTCATGCTCGTTGCGCTCGGCTTGTTCGGCGCGGCGCTCCTCTACGGCGACGGAGTGATCACGCCGGCCATCACCGTGCTCAGCGCGGTGGAGGGCCTGCAGTCGTCGACGCCGGCGCTCGCGCCGTTCGTCGTGCCGATCACCGTGGTGATCCTGGTTGTCCTGTTCATGGCGCAACGCTACGGCACAGGACGCGTTGGCATCGCGTTCGGTCCCACGATGCTTCTCTGGTTCGTGGCCATCGCGGTGCTGGGCCTGCATTCCATCATCCAGACGCCGTGGGTGCTGGCCGCGGTGAACCCGTGGTACGCCGTGCAATTCTTCCGCATTCATGGCACGGCCGGCTTCCTGACGCTCGGCGCCGTGGTGCTCTGCGTCACCGGTGCCGAGGCCCTCTACGCCGACATGGGCCACTTCGGCAAGCGGCCGATCCGCATCGCGTGGTTCGGCGTGGTGCTCCCGTCCCTCCTGCTCAACTATTTCGGGCAGGGCGCGCTGGTGCTGCGCGATCCACGGGCGTCCGAGAATCCGTTCTTCCTCCTCGCGCCCGCCGGCCTCCATTGGCCGTTGCTGCTGATCGCGACGGCGGCGGCGGTCATCGCGTCGCAGGCGTTGATCTCGGGGGCGTTCTCGCTCACGCAGCAGAGCATTCAGCTCGGGTACTCGCCGCGGATGCAGATCATCCACACCTCGAAGCACGAGGCGGGGCAGATCTTCATCCCCGAGGTGAACAAGGCGCTCATGGTGGGCTGCCTGATTCTCGTCATCGGGTTCCGCAACTCGAGCGGGCTCGCGGCCGCGTACGGCATCGCCGTCACCGGCACGATGGCGATCACGTCGCTGTTGTTCGCGGTCGTGGCGCGGACGCGCTGGAACTGGTCGCGGCTGCACGTGTTCGGCCTGACCGCACTGTTCCTGCTCGTCGACCTGTCGTTCCTGCTGGCGAACGTGGTCAAGATCGAGCATGGCGGCTGGGTGCCGCTCGCCATGGCCGGCGCCGTGTACGTGCTGATGAGCACGTGGAAGCGGGGACGGATGCAGCTCAACGAGATCCAGTCGCAGGGTGCGCTGCCGCTCGACACCTTCCTCACCAGCCTCGACCGGAACCCGCCGCTGCGCGTGCGCGGGACCGCCGTGTTCATGACGTCGACTCCCGCCGGCGTCCCGGTGGTCTTGCTACATCACCTGAAGCACAACAAGATGTTGCACGAGACGGTCGTGC
>JBJMNM010000131.1:0-3988 GCA_045804305.1 Gemmatimonadaceae bacterium
ATCGTCCGCTGGATCACGCTGCCGTCGCGAAGCAGCTCCGCGGCGGCGCTGCCGGCTTCCGACACGATGACGAGCGTCTGCGCCATGTCGGCGAGCATGCTCAATCCATGGTCCTCGAGCTCGGGGCGGCGCATCACACGCGCCTGGGGGAGCTCCGGGTCCAGGCGCAGGCGCTCGGTGTACGCGGCTATCACCTCGTCGGTCATCGCGCGCAGGAGCTCTCCGACCACGTCGAGACCGGGGCTCTCCATCCCCAACATCGGGCGCTCGGCGCGTGCGGCGCGTGCGGCGGCTGTCTCCGCGCTCGTTCCTCGACCGTCGCCATTGACGGCGGCTCGCTTCACGGACGGAAGCCAGAGCGTGAAGACGGACCCGATACCCGGCGTGCTCTCGGCGGTGAGATCGCCACCCATTGCCCGCGCCAGCCGCCGGCTGATCGCCAGCCCAAGACCGGTGCCGCCCTGTTGCCGCGTGTGGCTGCTGTCGACCTGATGGAAAGGATCGAAGATGTGCACGAGCTGCTCCGTCGCCACGCCGATCCCGGTGTCCTGCACTCGGAGGTAGGCCCATGGCCCCGCGCCGTGCACCTGGGCCATCGGCGACGCCGTCTCTGACATTTCGCACGAGACGACGATACGGCCGCCTGTATCGGTGAACTTCACCGCGTTGGAGAGAAGGTTCAGGAGGATCTGCCGCACACGCTGCTCGTCGCCGACGAATGGCACGCCCGCCTCGTGCTGTCTCTCGTGGATCAGCTCCACACCGCGCGCTTCTGCCTGCGGGCGAACGAGGTTGAGGGCGTCGCGTACGAGCGCTCCGGTCCAGATCTCTTCGCGCTGCGGCGAGAGCTCGCCGGCCTCGAGCTTGGAGAAATCCAGAATGTCATTGATGAGCGTGAGCAGATGCCCGCTGCTCAGCGTGAGCCGCTGGACGTAACGCTGCTGCTCCGGGGTCAGCGGGCCGGCGATCCCCATCTCGAGCAGCTGTGCATAGCCGATCTGCGCGTTCAGCGGCGTGCGCAGCTCGTGCGACATCGTCGCCACGAACTGCGACTTCACGTTGTTCGCCTCTTCGGCCCGCGCCAGCGCCGCCTCCGCTTCGGCGCGCGCCATCTCCACCTCGGTGCGCGCCAGCACCTGCTCGGTGACGTCCACGCCATGCACGAAGATGCCGACACAGTCGCCGTTCGCCTCCCGCAGCGGCTGGTAGACGAAATCGATGAAGCGACGCTCCGGCGTTGCATCCGGCACCAGTGCGAAGGAGATGACCTGCTCGGTGCCGACGAGTGGCTTCCCGGTTCGCATCACGTCATCGAGGAGCTCGATGAATCCCTGACCGCGCACCTCGGGCAGCGCGTCGCGCGCCGGCCGGCCGATGATCTCCCGATGTCCCACGATCTGGGCGAACGCGTCGTTCGCCAGCTCGAACACGTGATCGGGGCCGCGAAGCACGGCGATGAAGGCGGGTGCGAGGTGAAATATCTCCGCCAGGCGCCCCTCCGCCGCCTCGGCACGCTCGCGCGCGATCCGCTCCGCCGAATGCCGCGCGACGTTCATCTGCGCGAAGGCGCGCACCTTCGCGCGGAGCACGTCCGGGTCGAGTGGCTTGAACAGATAATCCACGGCCCCCGACTCGTAGCCGGCGTGCACCTGACGGCGGTCCTCGTCGAGTGCGGTCAGGAAGATCACCGGGGTGACCCGCGGCACTTCGAGCGCCTTGATCCGTCGAGCCACCTCGTAGCCGTCCATGCCGGGCATCTGGACGTCGAGCAGGATGGCGGCGAACTCGCCCTGCCGTACGGCGGCGAGCGCCTCCTCGGCCGAGGTGGCCCGCACGAGCTCCACCTCGAGCGGATCGAGGATTGCCTCGAGGGCGACCAGGTTCGCGGGCCGATCGTCCACCAGCAGAATGCGCTGGGTGTCGCTCTCGGCTCCGATGCGTATCTTCTCGGCGGTCGTTATGTCGCCGGATGTGCGGTCCTCTGACATGGTGGAGACCGCCTATGCAGAGCCGGGGCCGCAGGCGAAAAAGTCCCCGATTCGCCGTGCGCGCCTGCCTGCCGACCTCGCTTCCGGTGCATGGCGCGCCCGTTGCCGTTGCAGCAGCACGATGCGCTGGCGCGTAGCAGGGCCGTACGCCCGCGCGGTTCCCTCCAGACCTACGCGATGTTCATCTCCGACTTTGCCATCCGGCGGCCGATCATCACCATCGTGACGATGATCGCCCTCGTCGTGTTCGGCATCGCTGCGCTCGCCCGGCTCCAGACCGACGAGTTCCCCGACATCGACGCGCCGATCGTCTTCATCGGGATCGTCTATCCGGGCGCGTCGCCTGACCAGGTCGAACGGGAGGTCGTCAATCGTCTCGAGGATCGCATCTCGGGCATCTCCGGCCTCGACATCCTCCGGTCGACCTCGACCGACGGCTTCGCGCAGATCATCGTGCAGTTCAGCTTCGGCAAGCCGGTCGATCAGGCCACGCAGGACGTGCGCGACGCGATCTCGGCGGTGCGGGCGCAGCTGCCGTCGGAGATCATCGAGCCCATCGTCCAGCGCTTCGATCCCTCGGCGCTTCCGATTGTTTCGCTGGCGCTCACGTCGCTCACGCTCACGCCCGCGCAGCTCACCCAGATCGCCGACCAGACGATCGCCAGCGACCTGCGCTCCATCCCGGGCGTCGCGCAGGTGAACATCGCGGGCGCGGACAGCGCCACGCTGAACGTGGTGCTCGACCCGGCGCGGCTCAGTGCGGCGGGGGTTGGGGTGGACCAGGTCGTGGCCGCCATCCGCTCGCAGAACCTCGCCGCGCCGGTTGGCGAGGTCACCGGCCCCGTCATGGAGCGAGCGATCCGGCTGGAGGGACGGCTGGAGCGCCCCGAGGACTTCGGCCGGCTCACGGTGGCCGTGCGCAACGGCGTGGCCATTCACCTGAGCGAGGTCGCCAGGATCGAGGCTGGCGCGGCCGAACGGCGCTCCGCCGCGCTGTTCAGCGGTCGCGAGGCGATCGGGCTCGACATCGTGAAGTCGAAGGGCTACAGCACCACGACCGTGAGCGACGCGATCGCCAAACGGCTCCCCGCGCTCATCGCGCAACTGCCCAAGGGGACGACGATCGAGGTCGTGCGCGACGCCGGCGTGCGCGTTCGCAACTCCGTGCGCAACGTGCAGGAGGCGCTCGTCGAGGGCGCCCTCCTCACCGTGCTCGTCGTGTTCCTGTTCCTGAACTCCTGGCGCTCCACGGTGATCACCGGTCTGGCGCTGCCGGTGTCGGTGCTCGCCTCCTTCGTGCCGCTCTGGATCTTCGGCTTCACGCTCAACACGATGTCGCTGCTCGGGCTCTCGCTCGCGATCGGCATCCTGATCGACGACGCGATCGTGGTGCGCGAGAACATCGTGCGACACGTGGAGATGGGAAAGGATCACGTGGAGGCGTCGCACGAAGCCACCGACGAGATCGGGCTGGCGGTCGCGGCGACGACGTTCTCGATCGTCGCCGTGTTCGTCCCCGTCGGCTTCATGAGCGGCTTTGCCGGCCAGTGGTTCAAGCCGTTCGCGCTCACGATCGCCGCGGCCGTGCTCGTGTCGCTCTTCGTCTCCTTCTCGCTGGACCCGATGTTGTCGGCCTACTGGCCCGATCCGCAGATCGAGGCTCACGAGCGGCGCAACCCGATCGCGCGCGCGCTCGACCGCTTCAACCGGTGGTTCGATCGCCAGGCGCAGCGGTACCGGAAGGGGGTCGCCTGGGCTCTCGATCACCGCGTCGCGATGATCGGCCTGGCCGCCGGCTCGTTCATCGCCGCGATCGTGGTCCAGGTCCTCTTCGGCGGCTTCGGCTTCGTCCCGGAGAGCGATCGCAGCGAGACGACCGTCGTCGTCGAGGCGGCGCCTGGCTCGAGCCTCGAGTACACGCGCGTCGTCACCGAGCAGGTTGCGCGCCGCGTGCGTGCGCATCCCGAGGTGCGCTACACCTACGCCACGGTCGGCAGCGC
>JBJMNM010000132.1:0-6304 GCA_045804305.1 Gemmatimonadaceae bacterium
GACAGCTTGGATGCGTGCGCCGCCAGTTGCCACGTTAATGAGTTGTGCCCGTTCGGTGATGAGTAAGGGCAACAGAGCGTCCCCGACGACGGCGCGGTCTGGTGTCGGCAGAACGGTGAGATCTCTAGGCCGCTCTGACACCGTTGAGGGACCACCCTCGGCCGCCACGATTGCGTCGATGAGCCGTTCTTGGTCATCGGACGACAAGCTCTTCATCGCTTCCGCGTAGATTGGAGCGCAGGAGAGCTCTACGGTAGCGGCCTCCATGTCGAGCCAGACCTCGACGCGGGCGAACCGATAGGAACACGCCTGAAGGAGCTCCGCGAGCTCGTTTCGGTCGATGTCGCGAAGAAAATCGCAAGCCGCTGATACGGTCATCCGCCTTCTGCGAACGGTAGTTTTCACCTAGTCGGGCCACCAGCTACGGCACAGCGACGCGTCGTGAAACAGTGCGCCTTTCAGCAACGGCGGGGACACCCACAACGCAAGCCGCCCCCGACCCAGGGGACGGGGGCAGTTTGTTGAGCGTCGAGAGGCGCCGGTCGGAATCGAACCGACGATGCCAGATTTGCAGTCTGGAGCCTTACCACTTGGCGACGGCGCCGTGCCTACGATTGCGAGATGGTGCGTGTTAGTCCGTGATGGCAATGCCATTCGCGCTTGTCATTCGCGCGCCATCCGGGCCCTCGGGCGTACTTCTACAAGAAAGATGGCACTGGGGCGAACCCATTGCCATGCCGTGATTTCCCGGCCGGCTGACAAATGGCACTCGCGCTCCCCAGGGGGGGACCCGTTTGCATTTTTGCAGTCTGCCGCCTTACCACTTGGCCACGGCGCCGTGCTCCTAAGCTAACTCCTCGCCACCCCGCGCTTCAACCCGCGATCGGCCGCACGCGAACGACGCCATTCACCCGGCTCGCGTCTTGATAGCATTTTCCCTCATGACTCGGCCCGACCCTTCCAGGCGCCAATCAGCGACGCCGACGCCGACCGATCGGCGCACCGGCGCACGCGGGCATCTCGAGTTCTTCTGGAACCTGATCTTTGGCGCGCTGCGCGCGTTCGGCGTGCGCGCCGACCATTTCTACACCTCGGTCGGGATCTTCCTCATTGCGGGCGCAACCGTCGCGGTCATCTGCACGCTCGCGTTCGCGGCGCTCGGGCTCCGCGTCCGCAGCGGCGCCACGCAGGCGTTCGACGTCACCGTGCTGCGCTGGCTCGGGGCGCACCAGACCAGGACGCTCACCTACGCGGCGGGGGAGCTCACCTACCTCGGCACGGGCATCGTGGTGCTGACCGTGGTGGGCGTGACGGCCCTCCTGCTCTGGAACACGGCGCACAAGCATTCGGCGCGCCTGCTGCTGGCCGCGGTCGCGGGCAACATCATTCTCAACAACGTGCTCAAGCTGCTGTTCGACCGCCCACGCCCCGACGTGTTCGTGTGGCAGACCACCGCGCTCAGCTCCTCGTTCCCGTCGGGACACGCGATGAGCGCCACCGTCTGCTACGGCACCGTGGCCTATCTCGCCGCGCGCCTCCAGAAGCACCACTGGGCGCGCGCGCTCACGCTCGGCGCCGCGGCGATTCTCATCCTGCTCATCTGCGTCACGCGGATGTACCTCGGCGTGCACTATCCGTCCGACGTGATCGCGGGAATGCTCGTGGGGCTCGCATGGGCCGGCTTCTGCATGGCCACGCTCGAGGCCTCGCTCGCGCTGGCGCGACGTCGGGCGCCGAGCAGCGTGATCGAGGAGCGGCGCGCGCCGCGGGAGCTGGCCTGACGTCGGCACGGGCTCCCGCCGCCATCGTCCGTCGCTGGAACAATCGTTGCGCCCTCAACGCGCCGAGCGACGCGCTCCGGGGCGCGTGCTCGCTGTTCGCGATGCAACTCTCTCAGGAGCGTGAGACAGATGGCCGCGAAGAAGAGATCAAGTGGACGGAAGTACGGCAAGGGCGCGCAGAAGAGCGTGAAGCGCGCGATGCACAAGCGGAAGAGCGGCACGCTGAAGGGCGGGAAGGGCCGCCATCCCAGGGTGAAGAGCCGCGAGCAGGCGATCGCGATCGGCCTGTCGGAGGCGCGCGCCAAGGGGGCGAAGGTGCCGCGCAAGCGGTCGAGCAAGAAGTCGACGCGCAAGAAGTCGACACGGAAGTCGAGCTCCAAGCGTTCGTCGAGCCGCCGGAAGTCGTCGTCGAAGCGCAGCCGCTGACGGCGCATGATGGCGCATGACGGAGCATCCGGTGCCGACTACCGGTGCTCCGTCACCCCCACCTGCCGGCAATACTCCAACACCGGACAGACCGAGCATTTCGGCCGCACGCCAGTGCAGATGTGCTTCCCGAACGGCACCAGCCGGCGGTTGATCTCGATCCAGTAGCGTTTCGGCAGCACCCTGGCGAGCGCCTCCTCGGTCTTCTCGGGCGTGCGCGCCTGTACGTAGCCCCAGCGGTTCACGACGCGCCACACGTGCACGTCCACGCTGATGCGCGGCACGCCGGCGGCCACGCCCAGCGCGAGATTGGCGCACTTGGGCCCCACGCCGGCAAAGGAGCGCAGCACCTCCTCTTCGGCCGGCAGCTCGCCGCCGAATTCCTCCACCACGCGCCGCGCGATCGCGTGGATCTGCGCCGCTTTGGGCTTATGAAAGCTCGACGCATGGATTGCTGCGTCGATCTCCGCCACGTCGAGCGCGGCCACGCGCTCGGGCGTGGGCGCGCGCTCGAACAGCGCGAGGGCCGTGGGAAGCGACACCTCGTCGGTGGTGCGGATGGAGATGATGCAGGCCACGAGCTGGTGGAACAGCGTGGCGTAGCCATGCTCGCGGAGCGCGAACATGGCGGCATCGGGAAATGGCTTCACGGCGGCGCGTACGCGGCGCATCACGTCGACGATGTCGAATGCCCGCTTGGCCGCGCGCCGTGCCATCGGCGCTACGCCGCCCGTGACCTGTGGGCGGGCTGGAGCCGCTGGAATAGCGAGCCCAATGCCTCCACCACCCTATCGTGACCCTCGCGCAGAAGGGCGGCGAGGATGTGCTTGCAGATCCGCTCGCGCCACAGGTGGTCGCCGCAATCGCAGCGCGGATGTGAGGTGGTGTAGAGGTCCACCCAGTGATCGTGCTCGCCGCCGGTCACCCGGTAGCGCCCTTCACCCACGCGCTCGCCATGCAGTTGCAGGCTGCGTCCCAGCCGCTCGAGGTCCACGCCTCCGGCGGCATCGATGTCGATCTTCAACTCGTTCATGGTTCTCCAGCTCCCAATCCAGGCGGTCGTCACACAGTCGTTCGTACGATGGAATTTACATGGAGTAATACCCGGACGCCACGTTGTCGTTCCGGCGGAACGCGCATCTATGTCACTGCCATCACAACGGTTATGCCGAGCTCAGCATTATCGTGTGTCATGTCGCGGGAGCGAGTGCAGCGAGCCCTGGCCGCAACGGATCGCGCCCTCGCCGGCCGCCACGAGCACGCCATTTTCGTGCGAGGCTGGGCGGTGCGGCCCTGTCTGTGCCATCGCTGGCAGATACCGATGCCGGCGAATATCGTGCACGGGAACGCCGCGATCGCTTCAGGAGCCACATGCCACATCTCAACCCGATCCCGCGCGCCGCCTGCTGGCTTACTCTCGCCGGCCTGCTCGCGTGCGGCTCCAGTCCCGCGCCCGCTCCGCGGCCTGCGCCAGCGCGCGCGCCGCGCATCGAGCGCGTGCCCGACGCGAACACGATCGCCCTGCTGCTCGCGACGAACAGCGTGGACCTCGCGTATGCGCGCGTGGGCGCCTCGCGCGGAACGCATCGCGACGTGAAGGCGCTCGCGAAGCGGATGAGCACCGAGCACGCGCTGCTCAACGAGACGCTGAACAAGCTCATCGCGCGCCTCGACGTCGCGCCGCGCGACGACGACGTGGTTCGCCTGCTCCGCGAGCAGAGCAATGTTCGGCGCGACAGCCTGCGCGCGCTCACGGGACGCGAGTTCGATTCCGCCTACGTGGCGAACGAGGTGCGCTACCACCAGGAGGTGCTGACCGCGATCGACCGGGTGTTCCTGCCGAGTGCGCAGCGTCCGGCGCTGCGCGAGTACGTGTCCAACCTGCGGCCCGTCATCAGCACGCACCTGGCGCACGCGGAACGGGTGCAAGCCACACTCGCGGCACTCGCGCAGAAGTGACCCTCGAGCACGGAGCGCCGCGTCACGATCCATACGCCGCGCTCCGCCATCGTGATTTTCGCTGGTACATCCTGAGCCTGTTCGCCATGACGGCCGCCTCGCAGCTTCAGGCGGTCGTCGTGGGCTGGCAGGTCTATTCCATCACGCACGACCCGCTGTCGCTGGGCCTGATCGGGCTGGCGGAGGCGCTGCCGTTCATCGCGGTCGCGCTGCCGGGTGGCTATCTCGCCGACCGGATGAACCGCCGGACCCTGTCCGTCGTGGCACTCATGGTGAGCGCCGGCTGCTCGCTGGGATTGCTCGTCCTCAGCGCGTCTCCCGCGCTCCTGAATCAGGCGGGGGTGCGGGCGATCTACGCGATCATCTTCGTGAGCGGCATTGCGCGCGGAATACTCCAGCCGGCCCGCCAGGCCATGAGCGCCGAGATCATTCCGCGGGTGTTGTACGAGAACGCCATTGCCTGGCGGAGCAGCACCTGGCAGACGGCGGCCGTGATCGGCCCCGCGGTTGGCGGACTCCTGTACGGATTCGCCGGTCCGGTGGCGGCGTACAGCGTGGACGTCGCCGTCATGCTCTTTGCCGTGATGGGGTTCATGGTCGTGCGCTACCTGCCCGGTGAGCGGAACGTGGACGGCCAATCGGTGGTCGACGGATTGATCACGGGACTGCGGTTCGTGTGGCGCGAGCCGATCATCCTCGCCGCGCTGTCACTCGATCTGTTCTCCGTCTTTCTCGGCGGCGCCGAAGCACTGCTGCCCGTGTTCGCTTCGGAGATCCTGAATGTGGGACCACAGGGACTCGGCATTCTTCGTGCGGCACCGGCCGCCGGGGCCGTGCTCATGGGCGTGTACCTCGCCCACCGAGGGCCGATCGAGCGAGCGGGGCGGGCGATGCTCCTGGCGGTGACGGCCTTCGCACTGTCGATCATCGCCTTCGGCCTGTCCCGGAGCTTTGCCCTCTCCGTGATGTTGCTGACCGTGAGCGGCATGGCGGACAACGTGAGCGTGGTGATCCGGTCGACCCTGGTCCAGCTGCTCACGCCGCCGGAGATGCTGGGACGGGTCTCGGCGGTGAACTCGGTGTTCGTGGGATCGTCGAACGAGCTCGGGGCGTTCGAGTCCGGGGTGGCGGCGCGCTATCTGGGTACGGTGCCGGCCGTCGTGCTGGGCGGCACGGCTTCGCTTCTGGTCGTGGCCGCGACGGCCCGGCTGGTGCCGCGATTGCGCCGGCTCGGCCGGATCACGTAGCTTGCTGGAATTGCAACGACTCGGCACATTTCCTTGAAAGTCTGGCGCCGGGTTTGCTAAATTGATCGGTTAGGTCTGCATTTTTTGCACGATCGATCCAAACGGCCTCGTCCATTCGTTGCCGCCCCGAGCGGCTGCCTTCAGCCCAAAGTCGCGCCCATGACCGCTCCCACGACCCCGTCCCGGAAGTCCACGCTGCGCGAATTGCTCGCGCGGGGCCCGCTCGCCTCCAATGGCGACGGACACACTGTGCTGCCGACCTCGGCGTACTTCGGCATCAACACCTTTGGCGCGCGCCAGATGCGCGACAAGCTACCCAAGGAGGTCTACGCCAAGTTGGCCGCGTCCATCCGGCTCGGAAAGAAGCTGGACGTCGACGTCGCGCCGACGGTGGCACAGGTCATCAAGGAGTGGGCGATCAGCCGGGGCGTGACGCACTTCACGCATTGGTTCCAGCCGCAAACCGGGCTCACGGCCGAGAAGCACGACGCCTTCCTGAGCTTCGACGACAACCGGCAGCCGATGGAGTCGTTCACCGGCGCGCAGCTCATCCAGAGCGAGCCGGACGCGTCCAGCTTCCCGAGCGGCGGCCTGCGCGCCACGTGGGAGGCCCGCGGCTACACGGCGTGGAACCCGGCGAGCCCGGTGTTCATCGTCGAGTCCGCCGAGACGCGGACGTTGTGCATCCCGTCGGTCTTTATCGGCTACAACGGTGAAGCGCTCGACGAGATGACGCCGCTGCTTCGCAGCTCGGACGTCCTCTCCGAGAAGGCGATCGCGCTGCTCGAGGTGCTGGGCGACAAGGGCGTCCAGCGCGTGTACACCACGATGGGTCCCGAGCAGGAGTACTTCCTGATCGATCGCGAGCACTTCGCGCAGCGGCCCGATCTC
>JBJMNM010000133.1:0-4165 GCA_045804305.1 Gemmatimonadaceae bacterium
GAAGTCGGACCTCCGGAACCTGGTGACGGCCGAGGAGTCGTTCTTCTCGGATTCGGGCACCTACGTGGTCTACGGGGATACGACGAAGCTCCGGTTCAAGCCGTCGACGGGGGTGTCGACGCCGTCGATCACGATCGGCCAGGGCTACTGGTCGGCGACGGTGACGCACTCGCAGATCCCGGCGTTCACCTGCGGCATCGGCGTGAACACGGTGAACCCGAAGGTCACCACGGCGGGCGACGGCGAGCCGGCCTGTAAGTAAGGGCCAGTAAGCGACCGCGAATGGTCTGACGGTCGGACACTCCGCAAACGACGAAGGGCACATCGGACTATGATCCGGTGTGCCCTTTGCCGTTACCGCACCGCTCATCCGCTCGACTCTTCGCTCACTCCACGCCCGCCATGCCACCCGAGCCACTCATTCAGTGGTCTGAACCGATTCGTGAGTACATCAGCTTCGTCGCGCAGTTTCTCGCCCTCGGTGCAGTCGGATTCCGTTCCGCAGCGCTCCGCGGAGAGCTCGCCCAAGCCCGGATCGATTCCACGGTCGATCCCTTCCTTCGCGCCGAACACGACATGATGGCACGTGCGGCACGACGTGCGGCAGCAATCGGTCTCCTCGGCGCGCTGGTGCAGGGAGTCATGCTTGCACTGAGCCTGCCCCGCTCGGCGGCGAGAGCCCACACGACGGTGAGCGGACTGCTGACCTCGAACCTGCAGGCAGGGGCGAACATGGTGCTCCTCGCCATCGCCTTGCTGGGATTCGTGATGGCGGCGGGAGGCCGACGCGCGGGATGGCCGCTGGCGCTGATCGGGATGGTCGGCGCCTCGCTGACCGACATCCTCGTGGGACGGTGGTCGCATCTTGACAACGCGGTGCACCGACTCGCTGGCGGGCTGTGGCTCGGCACACTGTTCGTGCTCATGATCGCGGGACTTGGCGTGGTGCTGCGCGACGAGCGAGCGCGAGACCGTCGAGGCGCAATCGCCGCAGCGATGGTCAACGGCTTCTCACCGCTCGCATTGACGTGTGGGACGATCATCGTGCTGACGGGACTCATCACTGCCTGGCTTCATCTCAATCCACTGTCATCGCTCTGGACCACGCCGTACGGCTATGCGCTGCTGGTGAAGCTCGCACTCGTGAGCGTCGTGTTCGCGCTCGGTGCCTGGAACTGGAAGCGGCAACGGCCGACGCTCGGTTCGGAGGATGCCGCGCATGCGATCAAGCGTTCGTCGAAAGCCGAGCTGACCGCGGCGGCGTTGGTGCTCGCGGCGTCAGCGGTGCTCGTGAGCCTTCCGTCACCCAAGCCTCCGCGGCCGCCGGATGCGGCGGCGCAGGGGCCGCCGCCGGCACCTTGATCGCGCACGCCGCGGTCACCGCACCGCCTCTCCGGGCGCAACAGTGAATGTTGCGGCGATGGAGCCACATCGCTCCTGCGTTGGACAGAGCTGGGCTGAGAGGTAGAACATCGCGGGCGCTGCCGCTGCCACAACAGGCGCACCCTCCGGCGGCACCGCCCTCGCGACCGTGATGGCCGGCGTGAAGCGTGCGACCACGAGCGCGATACAGATCGTGGAGCAGTGGCGACGCACGCGCGACGTCCGCGTCGGCATCACCGTGGCTTCGGACTGGCTGATCATGGAGACTCTCCTTGCATCTCGAGAGACCGCGAGCGCGGCGGCAGAGTGTCGCCGCGCGTGCATCCCTTCATCCATGAGTTGCCAGCGCCGGACAGCTCAGCCGCGCCACACCAGGCGAACGACGCCGACCACCAACCGCTCGTCTCGCGGGATCGCGACAGGGCCGAACTCGGGATTGATCGAGCCCAGCACCACCTCGCGCTTTCCGATTCGCTCGACACGCTTGCACACGTAGCCATCGTCGGCGTTGGCATGCCGCGCCACGACGATCGATCCCCGCACGAACGTGGAGCGCAGCTCGACGAGCACGGTGTCGCGCGAGTGCAGCAGCGGCGCCATGCTCTCACCGTCGATGCGCAGCGCGAGGGCGCGCATTCTTGGCGCGCCGCTTGGCAGCGCGACCCAATGCTCGGCCGGCTCGTCCCACAGCTCACGGCCCGCGCCGGCGGCCGCGGCGAGATCCACGCGCGCCACCGCGCCAACAGCCATCGCTTCCTCCATCACCTGCGTCGGCGTTGCACGACGCAACGGCGCCACCAGTCTCGGTGGCGCTTCCACCAGACCCACCCCACTCTGCCGCGCGAGCAGGCGCACGCGCAGTGCATGTCCACTGCGTCGCAGTCGCTCGCCATCCCAGCGCGACCGCGCGCGCTGCTCGGCAGCAGCGCGAAGGTCGTTCGTGAGCCATTCCAGAAAGGATTCGTCGGACCACACATCGGCTTCCGGATCGTCGCGCCGCGCAAGCTGTCGACCCAATGTCTCCGCCAGGGCCTCACCGTCCCACATCGGACAGTCCCGCTCCTCGTTCGTCATGTCGGTCTCCTGCCGCGTTCCAGGCGGCGAAAGAATCGCTCGATCTCGTGCTGCGCAGCGGGTGAGAGGGTAGCCGCGTACGCCGGCGCGGCCCGCTCAAGCCGACGGCAGAGCCGCCAGATCTGCTTGGTCGTCGCGTCGTAGCTCTTGTTCGACCAGGCGGCGATCTGCCGGTGTGGCACCGATCGGCCCAACCAGATGAGAATGCGCCGAGCGTCGGCGTCGAGCTCGGCCGACATGGCAATCGCGAGCTGCTCGAGCGCGGTTGGCGCAGTCCTCTCGGCGGCCTCTGGTCCACGACTCGCCGCGACGCTGCTCTCCGAGCACACGCTGCGGACCACGGGCTCGCACCCATCCGATGTCCAGGATGCGCCGTTCGCCGCCTCTTCATACCAGCGCTGGCGACGCATGCTGCTGCGGTACAGCGCGAGGTGTCGCTTACGCACCGCCCCCACGAGATACGCGCGCATCTGCGTGGGCACGATCGACCGCACGTCGCTGAGCTTGAGCGCTTCATCTTCCAGCACCTCATCAATGCACTCGGGAAAGAGCGCACTCGGAATTCGTCCACCGGCAAAATCAACGAGCAGCGGCCGAAACCGCGCGAGGAACTCCCCGAACGCCCACTCGTCGCCGGCGCGCATCGCGTCGATCAGCGCACGGTCGCCGAGCGCGCGCACTCGCCGCTCGTTCGGCGACTGCTGCCGCCGATCCCGCTCACTCTCGCCGCGCTGCATCGTCCACCATCCCGGTTCACGCCGGCTGCCTGCTCAGTGGCGACGTCGCCGGATGTGCAGCCCTTCACCTATGAGTTGCCACCCCCGGACAGGCCGGGGCGCGGGCGCGGCGTCAGCGTGACAGCCGCACCGTATGTCGGGCGATCCAGCCGCGAAGCCGGCGCTCGAGCCGCAGCAGCGATGCATCGTCCAGCGGCTCGCTCGTGAGCGCCGCTCGCCACGCGGAGGCGCGCGCACGACGAAGGCCGGCGCGTTCCGCCGCCGAAATGAGCGTGAGCAGATCGCTGAGATAAAGCGAGTGCACCGGTGAGGCGGCCGGTTCGTGGACGGCCAGGGTTCGCCTGACGAGCCGCCCCCGCATGCGCGCGGCTTTCGCCATTTCCTCGGCGCTCGGCCGGTGCCGGGACGCCGTGAAGCCCAGGTTTGCGAGCGCGCGTCCCACCGCGGAGGTCTCCGTGTTCTCCAGGCAGGCCACTTCGTTCACGTCGCCGTCGCCTTCGCGCTCCGAGGCCCAGCCTGTGGCTGCGGGGTCGCTGTCGCTCGCCGCGCGATACACGCTGGCACGGAAGACGACCTCGCGCTCGGAGCGGCTCACGAGCTCGGTCACGATCCGGCCGCTCGGAAAGCTCGAGTAAAAGCTGGTGATCCGCTCCGCCACGGGCGCGTAGCGCGTCGCATCGAAATCGCTCCCCGATTTCATGATCGTGCCTCTCTTGCTTTCGGATACCAAGGGGAGGCACATTCTATACCGAACAGACACCGAAAACAAGGCCGTCGAGCCGACTCAGAAAATCGGCCGTCCGCCGAGCTCGAATGCCCATTGGCTGCTGCTGGGCAGGCTGGTGGAATGGAAGGGGCATCCGTCCCTGGAGGCCAGCGGGCGCACATCCAGGACACGGGTGACGAGGATGTATCGCGTTCCCTGTCCCATGTGCCCGGCCCGCGTACGCGCGCTCGCGGTGCCGCGCCAC
>JBJMNM010000134.1:0-7454 GCA_045804305.1 Gemmatimonadaceae bacterium
AAAGCGCGGCGAACGCATCAGGCCGAACGGATAGCTGTAGGTCGACCCCCCCAGCACCACTGTCTCGCCGTACCAGCGGACCGTCCGGCACGCGTCGGCGACGCCGATCTCCTTGGCCAGTCGATTCGTGATGAAATGCGCGCCGACGTCGTAAGAGAAACCGTCCTTGTCGCGAACGGTCTTGGCCATGCCAGCGACCTGCGCACTCGCCTCGAAGACGACGACAGGGATCCCTCGACGGCGCAACTCGCGAGCAGCCACCAGTCCAGCGATTCCCGCGCCCACGATCGCGACCGGCGGGCGACTCGACGTAGATCCAGAAGTCGTCATCATACTTCGCCACCTTCCATCCCTACCGCGACTATGCGAGTCGCGCGTCTCAGACCAGTCGTGACGAGAGGATCGCTTCGACGGACGCCAGGGCGTCGCCCTCGTCCAGCGGCCGTGGATCGACGATCGCGCACCCCGTGCCGCACGTCGCTGCCAACCGTTGTACCTCACGAAAGTCCGCGCGATTGAATTCGTCGACCGTGTATTCCGCGTTCAGAAACTCGATCAGTTCCGCCAGCTCGTTCGCGACACGCTGCTCGACGATGCGAAACCCGCGCAGCACCGCATCCACGAGATCGGGCTCAGGAGCGTGCGTTCCCCGCCCGATTCCGGCGTAGCGCAGATCTGCCCCGACCGACTGGCGGCTGAGGAGATTGCACCCGTCGAACACGCCGCGTGCCGAGGACGCCTGACGACGGATGCTGTCCCACTCATCCAGATAGGTGCGATGCGCCGTGCAGAAGAACAGGTAATCGGCGTGTTCGACAGCGGCGCTGACGTCCTGCGTGAAGTGTGGCTCGAGCCCCGTCCGCTCCAGATTCTGATCGCCGTGGCGCACGTACGGATCGTGAAGTGACACGCGGCACCCTTTCGCCAGCAGTAGCTGTGCGAGTGTCAACGTCGGCGAGTTGCGCGTGTCCTCGGAGTCGAAGCGGTACGCGGTCCCCATGAGCGCAATGCTGCGGCCATCGAGGATGCCGAACGTTCGCTCCGCCAGACGGATCGACTGCGCCGGTGCTTCGTCGTTGATTCGGCGTGACTCCAGAAACATACTCTGCGATTCGCCTGCATCGCGCTCGATGCGACGCCACGAGAGCAGGATTCCATCCTTCGGAAGGCAGTGCCCACCTACGCCGATGGTGGGAATGAGCAGGGCGCCCGTCGGTACCGCACCCGGATCGGCCGACGCGCGATCGGTCTGTCCGAGCTGCTCGTTGCACTGCCGGCGCACCTCGTAGAAGTCGATGTCGCGTGCGTCGCAGAACCGCGCCACCTCAGCGGCGAACGCAATGCGGACATCGCGATACGCGTTCTCGAGCGTCTTCACGATCTCCGCCGTGAGGCTGTTCGTCTGATGCAGCGTGCCCTGAGTCACGATCGTGCCGTACAGGCGCGCGATGCGACGTGGCGTCGTTGGCGTCAGCCCCGCGACCAGCTTGTCGGACGTCATCACGCGATGCACGAGTCGCCCAGGCATCACGCGATTCGGGCTGTTGCCGAGCAGTACGTCACGCCCTTCGATGAGGCCGTGGCGGGCGAACTCCTCGCGAACGACCGTGTGCATCGAGGACGGCGCAAGCGTCGACTCGAACACGATTACCGGCGCGCGCGACCGTGGCGTCGCCCGGATCGCGGGCGCCAGCTCACCGACCGCCGCGAACAACGGGCCGTAGTCTGGGCCAAGTCCGTCGCGATCCGTTTGTGTGCAGATGAGGATGGCGTCGGCGTCGGCAATCGCCGTCATGTCGTGCGTTGCGCTCAGGACGCCTGCCGCGACCGTCTCAGCCACCACGGCGTCGAGATCGGGCTCGACGCCGCCGATCGGCGAGCGGCCAGCGTTGATGGCATCGACCTTCCAGCCGGATGTCGCAGACGCACGTTGCACGACCACGACATGCGGCTTGGTAGGCAGCACGCCGCGCATCGACGCGCGAGCAAGCAGGGCGGCCATCGGCATTCCCACGATTCCGGGGCCGACGACCCCGATCTTGCCTATGGGCCAGTCGTGACCATCGGTATCGCGGAGCTCGGAAGGCATGCGATCTTGGCTTGGCGGTTGGAGTCGTCGACGAATTGGCGGTGCCAGAGCTCGAGGTTGAGTACCCCCCAGAGTCGCCGGTCGAATGGTTTCTCTTCCAGCATCAGGCGCTCGATGGCGTCACGATCGAACAGGCCGCGGGTGAAGCAGGTGGGCGAGAGGAGGGTGTCCCGGACGAACTCGCCGCCACGCCCTCGCATCCAGAGATGCAGTGGAACCGGAAATCCCATCTTGTCCTTACGCTCGTACACGGACGTCGGGAGCAGGTCTCGCGCAGCGCGCTTCAGTACGTACTTCAGTTCACCGCCGCGAAACTTCATCACCGGCGGAATGCTCGCCACGAGCTCGGCGAGCCGACGGTCGAGAAGCGGCACGCGCGACTCGATCGACGCGGCCATCGTGACGCGATCCTCGACGTGCAGCAGCGCTGGGAGGCTCGCCACGAGGTCGAAGTGCGTCATCTTGTTGAAATACGACAGCGTCTCTGGATGATTGAACACGCTCTGGAATCGCGCGAAGATCTCACGCTGATCGTAGAGCGAACGGAATTCTTCGTTGAAGAGACTCAGGGCACCGGCGCTCCGATCGACCAGCCGAAAGTACCGCGCATCCATCGAGTCGAACACCCCGTTGCGCCAGAACTGGCGCAGCATGGGCACGTAGCTCCGGAGATGGGGCAGATTCGGAATGATCGACGTCAGCGAGACGATGTGCTCGAGCTCTTCGTTCGTCTCGAAGATGGCGCCCTTGAGCGCCTGCTCGAGGTACGCGACGACGTAGCGAGCATAGCCGCCGAAGATCTCGTCGCCACCCTGGCCACCCAGCACGACCTTCACCTCGCGAGCCGCCGCTCGCGCGACGACGTACTGCGGCAGTAAACCCGGCCCCGCGACCGGCTCATCCATGTGGTAGATCAGGCGCGGAAGCAGATCGACGAAGTCATCCTCCGTCGGGACGATCTGATGCAGATCGGCTCCGCATGCGGCAGCTACTTCCTGCGCGTACCGTGACTCGTCGAACTCCGGCCCTTCGCGGAACACACCGGTGAAGGCCTTGAGCCGCCCCGGGCTCCGCGCGGCAGCGAGGCGCGTCACGATGCTCGAGTCCATGCCACCGCTGAGATACGCCCCGACCGGCACATCGCTTCGCATCTGGATCGACGCGGTGTCTTCCAGCAGGCGACGCACCTCGCTGACGAAATATTCCTCCGTGTGATGCGGATCGACCTGGAATCGCGGTTCCCAGTATCGCACGGTGCGGATCGCACCCGAGTCGACGTCGAGCTCGACGAAATGCCCGGGTTGTACCTTGCGAATGCCGGCGAAAAGCGTCGCCTCCCCCAACACGAACTGGAACGTGAGATAGTCGCGCAGGGCATCGTGGTCCGGCGACGATTCGATGTCCGGGTGCCGGAGCAGCGCCTTGATCTCGGAGGCGAACACTACGCGCCGGGCGTCGGCACGGTAGTACAACGGCTTGATGCCGAAATGATCGCGCGCGGCGATGAGGCGGCGGCGGTTGCGATCGTACAGCACGAACGCGAACATCCCGTTGAGCGCCGGAATGAAGTCCGCGCCATACTCCTCGTACATGGCGAGGATGACTTCCGTATCGGACGTCGTCTGAAACTGCCGCCCGCGCCGCTTCAGCTCATCCCGAAGCTCGACGTAGTTGTAGATCTCACCATTGAACGTGACCGTCGAGCCATGACGCGACATCGGCTGCTGGCCGGTCTTCAGGTCGATGATCGACAGCCGCTTGTGATAGAGGCCGACTGTCTCGTCGACCATGTGACCCTCAGCGTCGGGCCCCCGATGGTCGAGAGCCGCCGCCATGTGAGCGAGCAACGGCAGGTCCACCGGCGTGCCATCCAGTTGCACCATGGCAACGATCCCGCACATATGACGCTACCCCTGGACCGAGACGACTGGACCGGACGCGACCGATGAACGAACCGACAGATTGTTGCGAGCGAGCAGTGAACGAGCGTGCGCACTCATGTTCACGGTGGTGAAATGCTCCCGCAGCAGGTGAATGGCCCGCCGGAACAGCTCCGCCTTCCGCCGCGCCGGCACGTCCATGCCCGGGAAGAACGCCAGTCTGGGCTCCTGCTTCGCGTCGATCAGATCGAGCGGATGGAGCAGGAAGCTCGGCTCGGTGCCGGCAAGGCGACACGCGAGTAACGCGGCGCGGAGGTACGCCACCATCAGCCGTTCGGAGAATCGGCTGATGTACATCAGGTAGCTGAGATGAAATGGGACCTTGATGACGGGAAACGTCGTCACCGGCAGTTCGAGCAGCGTGCGGCCGTTCGGCAGCTCCCAGGAATAGGCTCCGACGGGACGCAACCCATCGGCGAAGCTACCGAACAGCTGCGCGCGCTCCTTGCGCTCATCCTCGCTCAAGTGCGTGGTGCGAAAATAGTACGCGCGGGCAAGGGGCCCGAGATAGGTCGGAAGCGTCGACGCATCGTACAGGTAGCCTCGCTCACTCAGAATCTCCAGCAGATCGCTGCTCCATGCGTAACCCGGGCCGCGGAAGCCGATGGGACGTCGTCCCGTGGCTGCCAGAATCGCAGTCTCGGTGCGCGCGACTTCGTCCTCGATCCGCGAACGATCGTAGCGCGCCATCCACGGCTCGTGCTCGAAGGAGTGATTACCGATTTCATGGCCGTGCTGCACGATGGACTTTAGCGCCGGTCCATGTTCCGGCATCGCGGCGTCGACACCGACGACGAAGAAGGTGATCTGCAGCTGTTCCCGCTCGAGCACGTCGAGCACGTAGGGGACGAGCGTCGGAAGGTACGATGGCCGAAGTTCCCACCCGCCGTCACCGTGCGTCTTCAGATACGACCACAGGTTGTCGAGGTCCAGCGACACGCTCGCAACACGCGTCGAGTCAGTCATGTCGCCGACACCGCTGCGAGGTATTGTCCGCGAGCGGACCGCGCGTCCGGCCGCGCGCTGAACCTGTCCGCGAGGTACGATGCCTGGGTGTTCGCGAGCCCGATCGTCTCGTTGACATTGAGTGTCCCATTCGCGATCTGCGCCGAGTTGGCGATGAACACGTTCGGCAGCGACGTATCGACGGGAGGCAGTGCCACGCTCGAATAGTCCAGCGTCGATACCGCAAGCACGTGTCGCACGCGCGAGACGTGGAACGCCAAGACGTCGTCCCGGCGGAACTCTAGATACATTCGCTCGAGCGCGGCGAGAAATTCTTCCCGTACCTCGTCGTCCGACCGTGCCCACTTGGGATCATCCTGCGCGAGGTATCGCGGCAGGTACACCAGTGAGTTGCCGCCAAATCTCGCACGATCGACCAACGCGGTCATCTCGATCACGGCGGTGAAAGGAACCCAGGCGTCCGTGATGTTGGTGACATAGTAGTCGGCCAGCGGGCGCTTCATGAGGAGCGACGCAC
The DNA here is from genome assembly GCA_045804305.1 of Gemmatimonadaceae bacterium. Classification (GTDB taxonomy): domain Bacteria; phylum Gemmatimonadota; class Gemmatimonadetes; order Gemmatimonadales; family Gemmatimonadaceae; genus AG11. The sequence goes on from JBJMNM010000134.1 coordinate 5,513, forward strand.
ATACGATGCCCTGATAGACCACTCGCCCGAGCCTAGCGCGCTCCGCCTCGGTGAGTTGTGGGCACAGCGCGGCGACGTGCGGACAGGGTATCGTGACGACCACTCGGTCGAAGCGTCGGACCGTGCCGTCAGCCAGCGTCACATCCGCGCCGTCATGGGTGTTCGTCACTTGCGCCACCGCCTGACCGCATGCGATCTCGACGCCGCTTTCCTCGAGCCGCTCCGAGAACCGCCGGAGCACCGTATCGTAGCCACCCTCGACGTACCCGAATGATTCGCGCTTGAGTCCCGAGCGACGAGCCGCGTACATGCGGGCGATGATCGCCCAGATGAACGCCGCGCTCGCCAATCGATAGTTGTCACCGAGCTTGCTCTTGAGGAGCGGCAGCCAGATGCGATCGAACGTTCGGGGTCCGGACCACCGGCGAAGCCAGTCGGTGACCGGGATGGCCTCCAGGCGTCGCCAGTCCTTGATTCGCGACGCGAGCAGAATCGTCGCGGCGAGCCGTCCCTTGTCGACGAGCGACACCGGTGGAAACCGCAGGAAGTCGAGACTCGACGACAGCGAGTACAGGCTCCCGTCGACGTAGAAGCCGGTGCGCGTCGTTTCCCAGCGCAGCAGGTGATCGAGTCCGATCTCCCCGAGCAGTGCGCGGAGGTTGAGGTCGGACTGCAGCGTCACATGGTAGAACCTATCCCACGTGTATTCGCCGATCGACTGCGGACTCGTCAGGCCGCCGCTACTCGGCGCCCCTTCGATGATGGTGACGGTGAAGCCGCGCTGGCGGAGCCGCCATGCCAGCGTCATCCCGAGCACGCCTCCACCAACGATCCCCACCGACGGCATCGTGGGTCGCCCGTCACCCATCCGTCATCTCGGTCGGCGTGGCGGCGGGTGTGACGGCACTCGCACGATCAGCCACCGGATCCACAGGGGCCCGTGGCGCCACGCGCTGCCAGGTCAATGACGTAATGAGTCCGAGGTGTCCCGCAATCGTCTGCAGGACCTTCATCTTCGAGTGCCCGAGCACACGTACCTTGAGCGTCGCCGGATACTCGACGATCACAGCACCAGAGAGCGCAAGCATCCCAACGAGCTCTGCGATGCCCAGGAATCCCCCACGCCCCGGGTGGATTCCTATCACTGCGCTGCGACGATACACGCGGAAGCAACTCGTGTAGGTGTGCAGCGGCTGGCGAAGCACGATGCGATACATCCGCGATAGCGACTTGGACAACAACAGACGCCATGACGGCACGTTGTGCACGTGACCTTTCGGGTGATACGGAGATGCCGTCACCAGTGCCACGTCGTCGCGCAACAACGGGATCATGTTCGCCAGATCGTGCGGATCGTACGAGCAATCGCAATCGATCGAGCACACGATCTCTGTGCCGGCATGTCGAAGGCCGGTCAAGATGCTGGCTGCGACTCCGAGATTCGTCTCGTGGCGGATTCGCACCACGTTCGGGTGCCCTGCGAACAACTCGTCGAGCACCTGCCAGGTTCGGTCGCTGCTATGGTCGTCGACGAAGATCGCCTCGATCTCGTAGTTAGGTGAAAGCGCATCGCGCACGCTTCGCAGCGTGTTCGCCAGATAGGGCAGCGAGTGCTCCTCGTTGTAGCACGGGACGACGAGTGTGACCCGCTCGCGTACCTGCCCAAGCGCATCAATGAGCTCACGGCGTGGCGGTACGCGCCCGGGTTCCTGCAACGTTGCGATGCCAATCGAAGCAAGATCCTCGTCGTCCATCTCGTCCTGAACCGTCGGCGCGAAGTCGGCGCGTCGAACGACGAGAATCGGCCGCGCGGCTTCCGCGATCGGGTGAGACGTTGCCGGTTCCAGCAGTCCGAGGTAATCGCCGATGCCCGCGAACTGATGACGATGGAAGTACCGACGCAGGATATCGGGAACCTTACCGAGATATCGGTACTTCCGAA
>JBJMNM010000135.1:0-11980 GCA_045804305.1 Gemmatimonadaceae bacterium
GCCGACCCGCGCCAACCGAGGCTGAGGAGTCCGAAAACCTTCTGACGAAGTCCACTCGCACGATCACGCAGCGTCGCAAGGTCAGGAATCAGTCCGACAAACCAGAACAGCGCCGACACCGTGGCGTAGGTCGACACGGCGAACACGTCCCACATCAGCGGACTGCGGAACTGCGGCCAGACGTTCATCGTGTTCGGGTACGGCAGCAGCCAGTAGGCCAGCCATGGACGGCCGGTGTGGAACAGCGGGAAGATGCCGGCGCAGGCGACCGCGAACAGCGTCATCGCCTCGGCGAAGCGGTTGATCGAGGTGCGCCAGGTCTGCTTGAGCAGCAGCAGGATCGCCGAGATCAGCGTGCCCGCGTGGCCGATACCGACCCAGAACACGAAGGAGACGATGTACACGCCCCACATCACCGGCGGGTGGTAGCCCGCGGCACCGAGGCCTTCGTGGATCTGATACGTCCACGCGCCGATGCCGATGAGCAGGCTGAGGATCGCGATCCCGAGCAGCGCGAACCACCCGAGCGTGGGTCGCAGCGTCGCGATGACGTCGCGGTCCACCTGCTCGTAGTTGCGCACGCCCGGCAGGCGATTGCTGGCGGTCGGAACGTTCGGAAGGAGCCGGCGGTCGTCGTCGGGACGCGGCTGTGCCAGAGTTGCCATGGTCGCGCCTCCCTACGCCTTGGCCGGCGACGCCGGCCCCGGATGATTGACCTTCTTCAAGTAGACCACCGCCGTGTAGGTGTTGAGCTCCTCGAACACATGGTACGCGCGCCGGTCCTCGACCTGCTTCGAGACCGTCCACGTGGGGTCGGCGGCATCGCCGAACGTGATCGCGCGCGACGGGCACGCCTGCGCGCACGCCACCGTGAACTCGTCGGCCACGAGCTCGCGCCCCTCGACTCTGGCCCGCGTCTCGGCCTCGCGAATGCGCTGCACGCAGAACGAGCACTTCTCCATCACGCCCTTGGAGCGGACGGTGACGTCGGGGTTGAGCTGCCAGTTGAGCGGCTCCGGGAACGCGTACTGCTTGCGATCCTCCTCGCCATACCCGAACCAGTTGAAATAGCGGACCTTGTACGGACAATTGTTGCTACAGTAGCGCGTGCCGACGCACCGGTTATAGACCTGCACGTTCAGGCCGTCTGGGGCATGGTACGTTGCGTAGACCGGGCAGACCGGCTCGCACGGTGCGTTGCCGCAGTGCTGGCACAGCATCGGGACGAACCGCGACTCGAAGTCCTCGGTGAACTCCCCATGCTCCGCGCCCTCGAAGTAGCGCTCGAGGCGGATCCAGTTCATCTCGCGGCCACGCGTGACGTTGAACCCGGGCTTCGCCACCGCGTAGATCGTCGCGTTCTGCCACGGTGCGCCGACGGTGGGAATGTTGTTCTCCGCGTAGCACGCGGTGACGCACGCCGAGCAGCCGGTGCAGCGCGCGAGATCCACCGTCATGGCCCAGCGGCGGTTCGCCATCCCCGACCAGTGGTTCGGGGCGTACATCCCCTTGTTCTTCCCCTGATCCTCCGCCGTCGGTGCACCGAGCTCGCCCTGCGCGTCGGCCGCGACGGGTGAGCGGAGCCCCGGAAGGAACGCGGCCTTCGGCTCGCCGGGGATGTGCTCTCCATGACCGCCTTCCGCGTGGCCTTCGCCCTGTGGACCGGTCTGTTCGGCGTGCGGCGCAACCGCACCTTCCTGCGCGCGCGCGCCAGGCGGATTCGTTCCCTGCGGCCCGAGCTCGTGCACGTTCTCGGCGCCCTTCGTGTCGCCGGCAGCGCCGAGCTGCGTGACCAGCACCGCCTGCGCGATCCCGCGACCGTGCTGGCGCGCCGAGCCTTCGGTGGAGACGAGCGTCTCGTGGTCGCCGGTCTTGCTCAGCGTGGCCTTCGTGCTCACGAGCGCGAAACCGCCCGCGTTGTCGCTGCCGGTGCCGAGCAGGTCGTGCGCGCGCACGCCGAGATTCCGCGCGTAGCGGCCATAGCCCCACTGCGTGGGCACGTTGTCGTTGTGCTTCCCGTCGAACTCGCCGATCGCCGCAGCCGCGCGGTGACCCTGGCCGAGCGCGAGGGCGATCGTGTCGGGACGGATGCCGAGGTACAGGAATGCCGGAGCGCGCACCTTCCCGGCGCTCGTGCCGACCTCGACGAAGTCGCCGCGCTCGATGCCGAGCTTCGTCGCCGTCTCGGGATGCAGCTCCACCCACGAGCTCCACAGCACCTTGGTGACCGGGTCCGGAAGCTCCTGCAGCCACGGCTTGTTGGCGCCGCGCCCGTCGCCGAGCACCGGTGATGGATAGACCACGAGGAAGTAGTCGCCCGACGTCTGGGCGAGCGGCTGCGTCGCCGACACTACCGGCGCGGTCGTGGGTGCCGTCGTCCGCGGCGCGACCGCGCCGGCCCCGACGCCCTTGGCGAGCGTGGCGGTGAATGCGTTCATGCCGCCGGCGAAGCGGCTCATCAGCCAGCTGCGATAATCCTTCTGTGCGTAGCGCGACGCGTTGGCCGGATCCTTCTGCGCCAGCGCGATGAGCACGTCGGCCGTGGCACGCGGACCGGCGAACACCGGGTCCATGGCTGGCTGCTGAATGGAAACCATGCCGCGACCCGACTCGGCGTCGCCCCACGATTCGAGCGAGTGCAGATCGGGCAGGACAAGATCGCACAGCTCCGTCGTCTCGTCCGGGTAAAGCGAGAAGCTGACCTTGAACGGCACCTTGCCGAACGCCTCGGCGAACCGCGCGCTCGCGGGCAGCGTGTACGCCGGATTGGCGCCGCGCACGAACGCGACCGGCACCTGGCCGGCGCGCATGCGCTCCACCGCGGCGATCACGTCACCGTAGCGCGCGACGCCCTCGAACGCGGCAATGCCCTCGGCGGGGCGGATGGTGACGCCCACCGCGCCGTTGGCCTGATTGATCGACGCCACCGCGAGCGCGAGCTCGAGCGCGTTGGCACCGCGCGCGCCGGAAAGCGCGAGCACGGGCCTGGCCGACGCGAGCTCCTGCTGGAGCTGCGTCAGAGTGGCTTCCTTCACGCCGCTCTGAATCGCCGCATCCGCGATGGCGCCCTTGCCGGCGAGGGCGTTGGCGATCGCGAGCTCGGTGCCGGGCTTGCACGCGATCCACTGATCGGCGTTCAGGCCGGTCAGCGATCTCCTCGGTCCGATGTACACGAAGCGCGGCGCGCCTTCGAGCTTCGCGCGCGCATCGGCGAAGTCGAGCTGCTGCGGGACCGACATGCCCCAGGTTTCCAGGAAGTCGGCACCGAACGACACGATGAGCTTCGCGTCCTGGAACGAGAGCTTCGGCCACGCCACGCCATAGCTGCGCCGATTCGCCTCGATCGCCGCGCTGTCCGCCTCGAAGTCCACGCTCAGATGCGGGCGCATGCCGAAGCCGGCGAGCCACGCGTCGAGGAACGCCGGGAAGCTTCCCGTCTCGTGCTGATTGAGGAACACCGCGTTCGCGGCGCCGCCGCGGCTGCGCGCCTCGCCGAGCTTCTGACTGACGAGCGTGAGCGCCGCATCCCATTCGATGGCCTTCCACGCGCCGTTCTCCTTGACCATCGGGCCGCGCAGGCGATCGGGATTGTAGAGCCCTTGCAGCGCCGACTGTCCGCGCGCACAGAGCGCGCCGCGGTTCACCGGATGCTCCGGGTTTCCCTCGAGCTTGGTCGTCCGGCCGTCGCGCGTCTCGGCGATGAGGCCGCAACTCGCGGCGCACTCGCGGCAGGTCGTCGCGTAATAGGTGGACACGCCGGCCACCGTCTCGTCGGGATGGACGAGATAGGGGATCAGCTTACCGACCTTCTCGGACGAGCAGCCCACCGTACCCACGGTGGCGCCGGCAACGCCGAGCACCTTGAGGAAGTCGCGGCGCTTGACGCCCGCGGACCCCGTGTCGTTGCTCATGTGCTGAGGTTCCTCGGGCGGGCTAGTAGTGACACGCGGCGCAGTCGTAGCGCGCGCGGCGACGCTCAGCGGACGGCGTTGCGCCAGCCGTGGTGCGGGTGGTGTCCCGCGGGAGATTCATCCCGGGCGGCGTCATGCCCGCTTCGGTGGCGGCGACACCGGCGCGAGTGCCGGGCGTGCCGTACGGTGCGCCCGCCTTGTAGCCGGCCGGCGGCACGTTGTCGTAGCCCGCCGCCTTCTGCCCTTCCTTCGGGTCGTAGCCGTTCACATGGCAGTTGATGCACCAGCCCATGTTGAGCGACGCGTACTGATAGACGCGGTCCATCTTCTGGACCTGACCGTGGCAGGTCTGGCAGGTGACGCCGGCGTTGACGTGGCGCACGTGCGGGAAGTGCACGTACTCCGGCACCTTGTGAATGCGCTCCCACGGGACTGGCTGACCGTCCCGGGCGAACTTCGTCAGCTTCTGGATCTCGGGCTTGGTGGTCGCGACGGCGTTGTGACAGCCCATGCACGTGTTCACCGCGGGCATGCCGACGTCGGGCGACTTGTTGCCGGTGTTGTGGCAGTACAGGCAGTTCATCCCGAGGCCACCATCCTTGACGGCGCCGGCGTGCTTGGGATGCGGGAAGTTGATCGGCTGTACGGGGCCCCGGCCCTGCGAGGAGGATGCGCCACTGTAGGCGGACAGCACGACGGCACCGATCATCAGGGCGAGAAGCCCCGGGATCGCGGTCCACTTCCTTCGCTGCGTCATCGCGATGGGGTTAGGAAAGTCGCAGGATGGGACGCTTGTGAACGAGCTCACAATGCCCCGACCAGCCAGCAAGTTTGCTCGCACGCCAATCGTGACGCAAGCGGATCAGCACGCGAAAATACACGACATGCGCACGCGGCGGGTCAAGTCGGACTTTTCCTTACGCGCGCGAGGCTCTGTGCATCGGTAATGCCGGCGCCGCGCAGATCGGCGGGAAGGAGGTCGAGATTGGCGCGTGGATTCTGCGTGAGCCGAAGCGGCCAGTGCGTGCCGTACACGAATCGCTCCGCGCCCACGGTGCGCACGAGGTGCGCGAAGTGGTCTTCGGGCGGCCCCCAGATCCAGGCGAAGTCCCAGTGCACCCGGCGCTGCTCCTCCGGCGTGAGGCCCCAGTGCACCTCCTCCAGCATCTCGCGACCCGCACCCGTGACGACGAGCCGCACAGTGGAGCCCGCGCGTGCGAGCGCGCGCACGTGCGCCGCCGTGAGATCGCCGGCGACGTCGAGCGGGTGACGCTGCCGCAGATCCTCGAAACGCACGGTGAGCACGAGCGGTACCCCGACGTCGCCGCAGGCGAGCGCAAGAGCACGGAGCAGACCGTCGTGCGCGCCCATGCCCCAGTGCATGGGATAGGCGCGAATCGCCACGGCGCCCTGCTCCACCAGCGCGCGCAGCGTGCGCTCCCAGCCGGGCCAGTCCGGGCGCACGACTGGCGCGGGCTTCAACGCGTCACCGTAGGGCTCGAGCGCCGAGAACAGCGCGGCGTTGCCGGGCGCGGGATCGCGATGCCACACCGACGGAAGGTACCCCACCCACGCGCCGCTCAGGCCCTCCCGCGCGAGCACGCGCACGAGCACCTCGGGGTCGGGATGTGGAAGATGCCGGTACGGATACGGCCCGATGTACGCCGCGCAGTCGATCATCGGCGCACCTGCGCGCCGCGTACCGCGGTCGTCAGCTCGCGCTCGCAGCGCGGGAAGGCGCCGGCCGGAAACAGCCGCGCGGCGTTGCGCCAACGGATGTCGGCCAGCTCGTCCGCGCCGAGGCCAATCACGTCGAGCGCGCGAAGCTTTGCCAGCCCGGTGTCCATGGTAATGTCGCAGGCCCAGAGCAGTCGCTGCGCGCCGAGCGTCTCCACGGCCGCGTCGAGCATGCCGCGATCGACGCCGCTGCCCGAGAGGTCCGGGTGGATGTTCGGTATCTCACGAATGGCCGGGAGGGTGTGAGCCCAGTCGCCACCACCACCGAGATGCGCCAGGATGAAGCTCACGCGCGGATGCCGCACGGCGAGTCGGCCGAGGTCCCGGCCATCGGAGATCTCCTGGTTCGGCCATTCGCGCGTGCGGTGCTGCCAGATGTGATGCAGCACCGGCAGCCCTAGTTCGCCGGCCCGCTCGCACACAGCATCCAGCAGTGGGTCGTCGGCACGTCGACTCGCGAGCAGCTTGATACCGATCGCCCCACGCGCCGCACATCGCTCGATCTCGGCGAGCGCATGCGCGGTGTAGTTGGGGTTGACCGCCGCGAACCAGCGGATGGAGCCCGGCTGCGCGTCGGCCATCGCGGCCATCGCGTCGTTGCCCACCGACAGGTCGGCCGGCGACGGAAAGTACGTGGGCGACGTATGGCCGAAGCTGCCCAGGATGCTCGCGACGTGATAGGTCACGCCGATGCGCTCGCCGGCGCGCATGCGAGCCGCGTTCACGCGCTGCCAATCGCCGCGGCCCGACTCAGCGTGGTAGAAGTGCGCGTGCACGTCGATGAGCGGCCCTTCGCCGCCCAGCGGCCCGTCTGCGCTCACCGCTCTTCCTCTGCCAGCGCCACCAGCGCGGCGCTCGCCGCGGCCTCGATCTCCTGGAGTGCCTCCTCGTCGTGCGCGATGGCGGCAAAGTTGTACGCGCCCCGCTTGAACAGCACGCCCTCGTTCATCGCATGCAGCAGGAACCGCGACTCGCGCTCCGGCGCGTCCCAACGCACGAGCCACATCGCATCCACGCCGCCGGTGCTCACGCCAGCCACGCCGCTCGCGGCAATCGCGCGATCCACGGCGGCGCGCATCTCGCGCCCCGTTTCGGCGAGGGTCGCGCAGATGTCGGCGGTATCGTGCCAGTCGAGCACCGCGATTGCGGCGGCGAGCGCGGTCGACTCGCTCGCGAGGGTGGAAGAGATCCATGTCCGGCGCGCCATGTCCATCAATGGTGCTTTTCCCACGACCGCCGCGACCGGATAGCCGTTCGCCATCGCCTTTCCGAACGACGCCAGATCGGGCGTGACGCCGCAGACTTCCTGGTAGCCGCCCGGCGCGACACGAAAGCCGGTCTTCACCTCGTCGAAGATCAGCGCGGCGCCGGCAGCATCGCACAATGCGCGCGCGCGCTCGAGCCACGCGCGCGACGGCTCATGCTCGACGACCGGCTCGAGCACGATCGCGGCCAGTCCGGATCCCGCCGCCGCCGCCGCGCGCTCGAGCGCGGAAACGTCGTCGAACGGCACGCGCGTCGCGTCCTTCCGGGTGCCGGCCGGTACGCCAGCCGCATCGCTGCTCCAGTCGTGCCAGCCGAAGTATCCCGACGCCACGACATGGTCACGTCCGGTGTAGGCGCGAGCGAGGCGCACCGCCGCGGACGTGGCTTCGGCGCCCGTCTTGAGAAGCTGCGCGCGCTCGGCACACGGAATCAGGGCGCAGAGCCGCTCCGCGAGCTCCACCTCGCGCCAGCTCGAGAGCGCGGCCACGTTGCCCTGGGCGGCCGCGTCGATCACCGCCTGCGTCACGCGCGGCTCCGCGTACCCGAGCGCCACGGCGCCGAGCGCCATCGTGCAGTCGAGATAGCTGGCACCGGACGTGTCGATCACGCGGCAGCCGCGCGCGGAGACGAAGTGCGTGGGCGCATCCGCGTCGGTGCTGCCGTAGAGCGCCTCCATGCGCTTGCTGCCCGTCGATGCGCCCGTCGGCAGCACCGCCTCGGCTCGCTCGCGCCAGCTCCGCTCGGGCGCCTCTTCAGGCATCGCCTCCGCGTCGCCTGCGTCGTCGTCGGACTGGGGCGCCTCGGCGACGTCCGGTTCGTCGGAGGAGGGGGCTGGCGCGGCGTCGCGCGCGCGGCCGAAAAAGCGCTTAATGGACATGAGTGAAGGAGAAGGCGAAGGACACGTTCGTCAATCCTCGCTGCGCCCGCTGGTGTCGCGGCCGGTGACGTGGCGGGGTGGACGGGGAGATACGTCGTCGGGCAGCGTGCGCTCGATGTGGCCCTTGCGTTCCAGGAAGCGCACGACCTCGAGCGCCATCGCGCGCAGGAGCGAGAGCTCGCGGTCGTCCGGCGCGGCGCGAAAGGTGATCGCGCGCAGCGAGCGCATGATGTGCTCGGGGTAGCGCGTCTTGAAGAACTGGATCGCATCGAGCGAGCGATGGAGCTCGGTGAAGTACCGCTCGTAGAGATCGGTCGTCGGCGGAGGCGCTTCCTTCCGCGGGCCGCGCAGCTTCCGTGTCGCGTCGCCGGCGGCGAGATGCAGCTCGTACAGGGCGATGAGCACCGCCTGCGCGAGGTTCAGCGAGGCGTGCTCCGTGGTGGGGATGTTCACCGCGGCGTGCACGCGGTCGAGCACATCGTTCGGGAGCCCGCTGTCCTCACGACCGAACACGAAGGCGACGCGGCCGTGATCGGTGTGCCCGAGCGCATCCTCGGCGGCCGCCTTCGGATCGAGCAGCTGCCACTTTGCCTTGCGGCGTCGTGCCGTGAAGCCGACGAGCCGCACGCAATCCGCGACCGCCGCGTCGAAGTCGTCGTACGTCTCGATCGTGTTGATGATCTCCCACGTGTCGTGGGCGATGCCCTCGAGTCGGACCGGGTCGTACTTGACCGGGCGGACGAGACGGAGCGTACCGACGCCCATGTTCTTCATCGCGCGCACGGTGCCGGCGATGTTCACCGGATCCTGCGGCTCGTACAGGACGACCGCGATCTTCGAGAGGCGGGAATCAGGCATCGGGCACGATGAAGTGGAGCAGCCGGCCACGATCGTGGCGGTCTCCACGAAGATAGACGAATTCTCCATCGGCGCCGGAGAGCACCAACTGTCCGCGGCGTCTGGCGCGCCCCGGCGCGATCTCGTTGACGATGAGATCGAGGTCGACTTCCGTCGAGCCCGGCGGCAGCTCGATCCGTGCCGAGAGCGACCAGCCGGATGGGATCTCGCGCCACTGGGCGGTGATGGTGAGGTCGCTGGACCATCCGGCGACGGGATGCAGGGTCACCGCGTCCGAGCCGGACACCGGCACGAGCAGCCACGCCCCGGAGCGGCCGCCCGCCTGGACATAGAGCTGTAACCCGTCGCCATTGATGCCGGCGGGCTCGTTGTCCAGTGGATTGTCCGCGTCCGCTGCGACAAAGAGGCGATGCGATGGGGCGACGTCGACATCGATCAGCAGGAGGCGCGCCGCATTGGTCGCGATGCGGACGTCGGCGCGCGGCTCGCCCGCCTCGCTCCAGCTCTGCTCGGACCGGCGATAGTGCGGCTCACCAAGGGTGGCCGCGTATGGAAGGGTGTGTGTCGGACGAGTGCTTCCCCTGCGCTCGCGCGAGCGATCGTCGCCGGAGCGAGACTCCACGAGACCGCCGAGCACGATGTTCACCGCGGCCGTGGATCCGGATCGTTCCTGCGTGATACGCCAGCCGCGGGGCGCCGCCGAGTGAAGGTCCAGCCCTCCATCGCGTCGATGCACGACGATCGTGTCCGTCCGGATTTCGATGCCGGTCAGCGCGTCGCGCCAGCTCCATGCGGAGACGAAGCTGCCGCTCCGCGACGAGTGCCTCGCGAGCAGCAATGGCACGAGGCCGGGTCGGTTCGGGACGTCGGGCGCGGATGCGCTCCACCAGCTCGTCCCCTTCGCGGTGGCCATCCAGCCGGTAAGTCGCTGGTCCCCCGCCCTGCCGACGAGGCGAGCCACTGGCGGCGCCTCGGCGATGCGCGCGCCGTCGCGGAGAAACGAGAAACCGTCCTCGCTCCCTTCCCCTCCCTCGATCGGCGACGCCTGCCGGGGGAGCGGCGTACCGTCGTCATCCACCATGTCCACGCCATGAAGAGGCAGCGCCAGCTCGTGCGGCTCGTCGCTCTCCCACTGGAGCAGGTCGACGAGATAATCCTCGAGCACGACGACCGTGCGGCTCACGGAGAGCCCTGGCAGCAGTTCGGCGACCGCGCTCACCCAGCCGGCCGCGCCGGCGTCGTCGAACGCCACGAGCCGGCCGTGCACGCGCTCCTGCGAGCGGCCGTCCACGAGCGGCGCGGTGTGCGCGAGCGTGCTCCGATACCAGTGCAACGACGGATCGACGTACGATCCCGTGCCCGGGTCGTCGAACCAGCGCGTGCCACCATCCGCGAGCAGCAGGTTGAGCCGGTCGGGATGACCATGCCCGCCGCCCGAATGCCCGTAGTCGAGTCCCACGTACAGCGCACCGGCGCCGCGCCTCAGGATGGCGATCCCCTGCGCCGGCAGCAGATCGGATCCGAGCGGCACGGTCTCCAGCGGCGGCAGTTCGGGCCGCGCGAGCAGCAGCGTGCGCCAGGAAAGGTCCGACCGTGTCAGCCCCGTCGCGGGCAAATTGCGCTCGACATCCGCCGACGAGGTGGCGCGGCCGCTCTCGCCCCGCGGAACGCCAGGCTCATAGAGCCGCGCGAGCACGCCGAGGAGTCGAGCGTCGTCGCCGCGCGCGAGACCCAGCTCGCAGGACTCGGCAAAGCGGGGCTGCCGCACGCTCACGGCGTACTGCGAATCCCGCCGCGATGGATAGGTCAGATCGGGGAGCAGCGTCCGGAATGGCGCCACGAAGCCGTCTCGAAAGCGCGCCGCGAGCGACGCGGGAATCTCCTGTCCGCCCTGCTCCGCCATCTGCACGCCGTACCACAGCCCGCGATGCGCGAAGAGGTGATAGTTCTCGCCCTCGTACCAGCTTCCGTCGGCGAGCAGCGCCTCACCGAGATGCTCGACCAGCCCAGACGGCCCCGTCACCGCGCGCTCCACCATGGCGCGATCGCCGAGCACCGTGCCCGCGGCGATCAGCGCGGCATTGTTCCAGACCTGACGATTCGACATCCCCTCGTCGTAGGAGGCAATCAGCGCCGCGCTCGGCGCGATCACATTCGCGCGCACACGGCCGCCGAGCGGTCGGATCTCCGCCGAGGCATCGCAGCTCTCGAGCAGGTCCAACGCGATCGCCACCTGAAGCAGCCAGATGGACTCCAGGTACGTGCTGAAGAACGGCCGCGAAGGGCCGAGCACGTTGTCGCTGTTCGGGTAGCGCAGGTACTGCGCCGCGTACGCGTCGAGCAAGCTTCTCGCGAGCATTCGCCCCGCCGAGTCGTCGAGCACGGCACCCAGGAGCGCGCCATGCACGGCGCGTTCGGCCAGCCAGAGCTGATGCCAGTAGAGACGGAAGCGGTCGTGCAGCTCACCGGTGAGCTCGCGACCACACTGCGGGCAGCGATGGCGCGCCTCGAACGGATCGTAGGCGAGGTAGGTGCCGTCGCGATCGCAGCGTCCGCCGGCGCGCGACAGCAGGGCCTTCTGCGTCGGGATCTCGAGCGGCATGCGGATCACGGGCTCCAGCTCCCGGCGCAGTCCGGCCGCGAGGTCCGCGAGCGGCCCATGAGCCACTGCGTGCCGCGCGCGCAGAGCATCGGCGCTGAGCAGAAGGCTCACGGCGCTTCACCGCCGCGCGGAGCGAGCGTCCAGTCGTGCACCGTGGCCAGCTCGCCGCGCAGGTCGATGTGCACCCCTTGCAGTCGCCGCGTCACGCCTTGAAGTCCCCGCGCATGAAAGAGCCACGTCGCCGGCGCCAGGGTATCGAGCGCGCTCTGCACCGCACCCCAGTCGAGGCGTGCCTGCTCCGGCGTGGCGGCGTCGGCCGCCCTGGCGAGCAGCCGGTCGAGCGCCGGGTTGTGATAGCCCGTATAGTCGAAGGTTCCGCCACGCTGCGCTGTGGAGAAGAGCGCGCCGACGTACGAGAGCGAGAGGTCGCCGGGGATGCCGGCGAGCAGGAGATCGAACCGCTTGTCGGTCGCGCGCGCCGTGGTGAGAAAGGTGCCCATCTCCGTTTGACGCACGCGCACGCGAATGCCGCGCGCGCCGAGGTCCGCCTGGACGAGCTGCTCGGCCACGTTGTCGCCGCTGCCGACGGTGAGCAGCTCCACCTCGAGGGAGCGGCCGGCTCGCACGCGTATGCGGTCCGGTCCGCGTCGCCACCCGGCGGCGTCGAGCAGACGGTCCGCTTCCGCGGTGTCGCGCTCCACCGGTGCGTGCCAGGCGTACGGACTATCC
>JBJMNM010000136.1:0-6236 GCA_045804305.1 Gemmatimonadaceae bacterium
GCGTGTAGCCCGCGTTGTCGTACGGACGCATCGGCGTGCCGCCCGGGAAGGCGAAGACGTTAGGGTGATCCTGCGGCTCGAACATGTCGAGCACCATGGGCCGGAAGGCCTGCGCGCTCTTCACGACGTAGGAGCCGGCCGGATAGCTCTTGCCATTCACGCTGAACGCAGCGGTCGCACGATGCACCTCCACACCCACGTGCCGCAGCGTGTTGACGAACTTCGTGGCCGTGAGGAAGTCGGGCTGATCGCTCGGCAGGATATAGCCGCGCGGGTCCCGCTTCTCGGGAGCGCGCATGACCTCGTTGTAGTACTTCACGTCGGCGCCGCGGCCGAACTGGAAGATCGGGTCGCCCACCGCGCCGCCGGCGGTGGCGTTGGCCGGCGAGCCGCGGCTCCCCTGCGGCGCTCCGGCCACCGTCGCCACAGCCGTGCCTTCGCTGCGATCCTTCGCGATCGCGCGCTTGATCTCGTCGATCTCGCTCGGCGTGGTCGTCCAGGTGTCGCGGCTACCGCGCTCTATGGAATTGCGCGCCATGCGCCAGGTGTTGAACAGCAGGTTCTCACGCTGGCGCGACGCGATGTCGAGCACGGCGCGGTTCGCGGTGAGCGAGTACTCGATCGACTGGCGGAAATGCCAACGCTGCGGCGCGATCGGATATGGCAGATCGGCACGCGGGAGCTGCTGGTCGGGGATGAACGGGATCACCTGCGGCGTGGGATTGCCGATCGTCTCGGTGAGCAGGCCGATCATGTTGTGGAAGTACGGCGTCGTGCGCAGGCCGCCGTTCCACCAGGTGGAGTAGGTCGAGCCCGAGCGCATCGTCACGCCCGGCTTCCCTTCCGCCTCGAAGCGCGAATGCATCGACGCCGCCACGAGGTCGAGCTCCACCGGAACGAGCGGATCGAAGTTGTAGTTGAACGGATCGCGGAAGGGCGGCGCGAACATCACCGTGCCGGCCGGGCCGGTCTGGTGGTGATTGTACACGATCTGCGGATACCATTCCCAGTACGTGACGTGATTGATGTTCCGCGTCTCCGGCTGGTTGGACATGTAGAAGTCGCGGTTGTTGTCGTGCCCCACGTACTTCTGGTAGAGGCGCGGGATGTTCATGTTGCGCTTCAGCGTGTCCGCGTCCTTCATGTACCAGTTGGAGACGAGCTCCATCCCGTCGGGATTCGCATGCACGGCGAGGATGATGCAGTCGTCGAGAAACCGCATCGTTTCGGCGTCGTTCTTCGCCAGCAGCTGATAGACCGTCTCGATGAGCTGGGCGGCGCCGAGGACTTCCGTCGCGTGCAGGCCGCCGTCGATCCACACCACGGCCTTCCCTTCGCGCGCGAGCGCGCGGGCCTCGGACTCGCTCACCCCCTCGGCACGCGCGAGCTTCCGCGCGATCTCCCTGTACCGATCGAGCTTCGCGAGATTCTGCGGCGTGGAGATGATCGCCATGAGCTGCGGGCGGCCCTCGGCCGACTTGCCGATCTCCACGAGCTTCATCCGGTTCGACTCGCGCGCCAGCTTGTGCCAGTACTGCTCGAACTGGGTGTAGTTCGCGAGCTTGTAGTCGTCGCCGATGTTGAAGCCGAACTGTTCCTTGGGCGACGTGATGTGCGTCTGGGCACGCGCCGCCGGCGCCTGCAGCGCCAGCGCACCGGCGACCGCGACGACGATCGGCAGCCGGAGGGCGATGGTGGGTGACTTCATGGGGTTCCTCGGGTGGGGACAGAGAGTTCCTGCTCTCACAACGTTTCGCGCGGTAGGACCGTTGGGTGGTGAGGCGCGGAGGACCGTCGTCTGCTCGAGTGGAGGATTCCCGGCCTACGTCGGTACTTCGGTACGTGGTACCACTCACACTGTACCCGCTATTCGGCGGACACCACGTGCGCCGCTCGGCGCCGAATACGCCGTAGAAAGTATGTAGTATCTCGTACCAAGTACTCGTGTACGCCGGGTGGAATCATCGCGTCGGCGACCGCGATCCGTTCCCGAGCCGTCGCCCTCACGCCCTCACGCCGCCGTCAGCACCCGATTCCCCTGCTCGGTGATCGCGACCGTGTGCTCGAAGTGCGCCGAGCGCGAGCCGTCCACGGTCACGATCGTCCACTTGTCGGGGAGGGTGCGCGTCTGCGCGCTGCCGACGTTCACCATCGGCTCGATCGCCAGCGTGAGGCCGGGCACCAGCTTGAGCCCGCGCTTGGGCTTGCCGTAGTTCGGCACCTGCGGCTCCTCGTGGAACTCCACGCCGATGCCGTGGCCCACCAGGTCGCGCACCACGCTGAACCCGGCCGCCTCCACCACCTTCTGCACCGCGGCGCCGATGTCGCCGAGGTGATTGCCCGGTACCGCCGCCGCGATCCCCGCCGCGAGCGACCGCTCCGTCACCTCGAGCAGGCGGGCCGTCTCGGCGTCCACCGTGCCAACGGGGACCGTCGTGGCCGAGTCGGTGAAGTAGCCCTGATAGCCGACCCCGACGTCGATGGAGATCACGTCGCCGTCCTTGAGCACGCGCTTCCGCGAGGGGATGCCGTGCACGATCTCCTGGTTGATCGACGTGCAGAGCGTGCCTGGAAAGCCGTAGAGTCCCTTGAAGGCGGGTGTCGCGCCAGCATGGCCGCGGATGAACTCCTCGGCCATCGCGTCGAGATCGAGCGTGGAGACGCCCGAGCGCACCTCGCGGCGGAGCATGCGGACCGTGGCCGCGAGGATCCTTCCGCCCTCGGCCATGAGCTCGATCTCGCGTTGGCTCTTCAGCTGGATCATGTGCGTCTCGTGCAGATGGTCACGCCTCGAGCGCGCTCAGCGCGCGCTTCGTGACGTCTTCGACATCGCCCACGGCGTCGATCGTGGCGACCTTCGTGCCGTTCTTCTTGTACCAGTCCAGCACGGGGGCCGTCTGTCGCTGATAGACGTCGAGGCGGTTGCGGATGGCCTCAGGCTCGTCGTCCTTGCGGCGCACGAGCTTCCCACCGCACTTCTCGCAGGTCGTGCCCGGCTCGCGTCCCGTATATGGGGTCTGACACTTCTCGCACACGGTGCGGCTCGCCAGCCGACGCACGATCTCCTCGTCGTCGATGTCGAAGGCTAGCACGGCGTCCACCCGTTTGCCGAGCTCCTGCACCGCCTTGGCGAGCCCTTCCGCCTGGGGTACCGTGCGCACCACGCCGTCGAGCAGCACGCCGTTGGCCGTTCGGGGCTCGCTCAACGCCTGCTTGATGATGCCGAGGATGACCGAGTCGGGAACGAGATCGCCGCGGTCCATGTAGCCCTTGGCCTCACGCCCCAACGCGGTGCCATTGCGGATCGCGGCGCGGAGCTCGTCGCCCGTGGCAAGGGTGGGAACGCCAAGCGCCGCTGCGAGCAGCGGCGCCTGCGTTCCCTTCCCCGCTCCGGGCTTCCCGAAGAGAACGATGATCATGAGAGAGATGGTGCGAAGCGCGGCGGCTCGAGGAGCCGCCGCCCTCTAGAATCCACTCGTCGCCGACTGGCTGCCGCGGACCTTCAACCGGCCCTTCTTCATGAAGCCGTCGTACTTCCGCAGCAGCAGGTGCTGCTGCACCTGCGCGAGCGTGTCCAGCGCCACGCCGACCACGATCAGCAGCGAGGTGCCGCCGAAGGCGAACGGCACGTTCACCGCCCGCGAGATCACCACTGGGAGCAGCGCGATCACCGTGAGGAAGATCGCGCCCGGCAGCGTGATGCGCGTGACCACCTGGTCGATGTACTCCGCCGTCCGCGCGCCCGGCTTCACCCCGGGGATGAACCCGCCCTGCTTCTTGAGGTTCTCCGCCAGGTCGATCGGGTTGAAGATGATCGACGTGTAGAAGTAGGTGAAGAACAGGATCAGGAACGCGGAGACCGCCAGGTACCAGGCGCTGCCCGGCGCGAAGACCTCGGCGAGCCGCTGCGCGGTGGGGTTGTGCGAGAACTGCGCGAGCGCGCCCGGGACCACGATGATGGACTGGGCGAACACGATCGGCATGACGCCCGCGGTGTTGATGCGGAGCGGGATGAAGCTGCGCGCCGCCTCGCGCATCCGGCCCCGCGCCATGGTGCGCTGCGGGATCTGGATGAGGATGCGCCGCGCCGCCATCGTGATGGCCACCACGCCGGCCACGACCGCGACCATGAGCGCCGCGAGCACGATGAGCGAGAAGGTGCCGATCACGCCCGTCGTCACGAAGCGGAAGGTCGTCCCGATGCCGGGCCAGATGCGCTCGACGATCGAGAAGAAGATGATCAGCGACGCGCCGTTGCCGAGCCCGCGCTCGGTGATCTGCTCACCGAGCCACATCACGAACAGCGCGCCCGTCACGAGGAAGAACGCCATCTGGAGACGGAAGCCGAATCCCGGCGTGGCCACCGCGCCCTGGAGCGACTCGGTGAACAGCGCGAAGCCCCAGGCTTCGACGGCCGCCATGAGGACCGTGCCGTAGCGGGTCCACTGGTTGATCTGTTTCCGGCCCTCCTCGTCCTTCTGCATCTTCTCCACCTGCGGCACGACCGCGCCGGCGATCTGGACGAAGATGCTGGCCGAGATGTACGGCATGATGCCGAGGGCGAACACCGTGGCGCGCGAGAGCTGGCCGCCGGTGAACAGGTCGTAGAGTCCGAGGAGACCGCCCCCGCTCTGCTGCGACTGGTTCCGGAAGAAGTCCGTGAGCGCGACGACGTCCACGCCCGGCGCCGTGACGTGCGCGCCGATCCGGTAGACCAACAGGCACAGGAGCGTGAAGAGGATCTTGTCCTTCAGCTCCGGCGTGTTGAAGACGTTCTTGACCGCGGTGGCGGCGTTGGGTTGAGCCATGGTACTCCTAAGGGTGCAGCGTTACTCCTCGACCTTGCCGCCGGCGGCGACGATCGCCTCGCGGGCCGACGCGCTGACCTTCAGGCCGCGCACGGTGACCGCCTGCGTGATCTCGCCGTTCGCCAACACTTTCACGGGTCCCTGACGCTTCACCAGGCCGGCCGCGCGCAGGGAGTCGGGCGTCACCTCGCCGCCGAGCAGCGACAGCTGATCGAGACGGATGACGTTCGCTTCCTGGCGGAACGGATTGGTGAAGCCGCGCTTCGGCAGCCGGCGCGTGAGCGGCATCTGCCCGCCCTCGAACTGCGGCTTGCCGCCGCCGGGGCCGTGATGCCCCGACCGTGCCTTGATACCCTTGTGGCCCTTGCCAGACGTCTTTCCCGTGCCGGAGCCCGGGCCGCGCCCGAGACGCTTCCGGTCCCGGTTCGAGCCGGGAGCGGGAGAGAGGTTATGGAGGCCGAGCTTTTCCGTCGCCACTGTCTTACTCCTCGACGGGCACCACCTCAACGAGGTGGCGCACCTGCTTGAGTTGTCCACGAAGGGCGGGGGAATCCTGCTTGATCACCTCGTCCTGGTGGTGCTTGAGACCGATCGCCTCGAGCGTGCGATTCATCCGCCACGAGTGCCCGATGCCGCTGCGGACCTGCTTGATCCGCACCTTGCCCGTGGTCAGCTCGTTCTTGCCTGTCGTCTTGGGCCCCTTGCCGGGGTGCCATACGAATGTACGCGGCATTTACACTGCCTCCTTCGACTTCGCGCGCGACCGGTAGCCGAGCTTGCCGGGTTCCACACCGCGCTCGCGCGCGATCTGATCCACCGTCGTGAGCTGAGCGAGACCGTGCATTGCCGCGCGCACCATGTTGTGCGGGTTCGTGGAGCCGAGGCTCTTGGTCAGGATGTCGCTGATGCCGACGCACTCCATCACTGCGCGAACCGCGCCGCCGGCGATCACACCGGCGCCCGGTGCGGCCGGCTTCATCCAGACCTTCCCCGCGCCGTGATGGCCGGTGACCTCGTGCGGGATCGTGGACCCCGTGAGCGGCACCTGCACCAGGCTGCGACGTGCCGCCTCGACCGCCTTGCGGACGGCCTCGGAGACTTCGTTCACCTTGCCCGACGCGAAGCCCACCTTCCCCTGCCCGTCGCCGACGGCCACGAGCGCGTTGAAGCTGAAGCGACGACCACCCTTCACGACCTTGGCCACGCGGTTGATCGCGACCACGTTCTCGATCAGATCGCTGCCTTCGCGATCGCCGCCGCGGCTGTCGCCGCCACGACCGCGGTTGTCTCCGCCGCCACGACCGCGGTTGTCACCGCTGCCCTGGCCGCCGGGGCCGCCGCGACCGCCGCCGGGGCCGCCACCTGGGCCGCCACGACCACGACCACCGCCGCCACCCGGACCGCCGCGACCACGGCCGCCGCCTGCAC
>JBJMNM010000137.1:0-2288 GCA_045804305.1 Gemmatimonadaceae bacterium
CGAATCCGAAGTCGTCGGCGTTGATGACGAGCAGGCGCGTAGGCATGGCGAAAGGAAAACAGAAATCACCACGGGCGAAACCCCCACGCGGTTTCGCCCTTCACGTCCAGGTCAGTGATCGGCAGCCTGCTATGCTTCCGCGAGAACCTGTTCGGATACCACGGGCATCCCATGCGGCGGCGTGACCCCACCAGCCCACTGCCGGTCCTCGGCGGGGAAGCTGAAGCGCTGGTTGGCGACGGAATACTGGCCGCGCCATGCATTCGTCCGCACGCGGACGATGTCCTTCAGCATGCGGTTGCTGTCGCGGGCGAAACGGACCGTGGTGGGCTCGTCGTCGTAGCGGAACTCCACCGCGGTCTGCTTGATGGCCAGGCCATGCTGCTGCGCGATGTAAAGGCACTCGACGTCGAAGCCGAACCCGGGAATCGTGGTGCGAGAAAAGCAGAGGTTCGCCGCGGGCGCGGTGAACCCTTTGAGCCCCGCCTGGGTGTCCAGGATGCCCGGCAGGAGGAAAAGCTGCACCACCTTGTTGAACGCGCGGCTCATGAGATGGCGCGTGTACAGGTAATGGAAGAAGCTCGGGCTCATGAGGTAGCGCGACTCGGGCAGCACGCGGCATGCGATCGCGATGTCGTGGCCCGACTCCAGCTGCGCGACGATGCGATGCACCTGATCGAGCGGGTACGCGAGGTCCACGTCGGTGAAGACGCGATAGCGACCGCGCGCCGCGAGCATGCCGCGCGTGACCGAAAAGCCCTTGCCACGGTTGACCGAGTTGCGCAGCACGCGCGCGTAGGGACGCCGGCGCGCGAAATCACCGAGGATCAGTTGGGTTTCTACCTCGGTCGAGTGGTCGTCGACGAACAGCACCTCGAGCGACGCCGGATAGGTCGCGGCGAAGTGGTCGACCGCGTCGAGGGTCGCTGGAAGCTGGTCGGCCGCGTTGTAAACCGGGATGACGAGCGACAGTCCGGGTTCGTGCGCCGTCGGACTCAGCATTGCGGCCTCATCTACTGATGGAGACGCGGTGCGTCTCCGGGTGGGGTGACCAACGGTTTTCGCGAGACCAGCGTACACGGATAGAGGAGATGCCACTCGCCGTCGCGGCGGGGGGCGAACTTCCAGTACGCACTGCCACCAAATGGACGACTGATTCCCCACTCACGATACGCGAGCGGGGAAATCGTTGTGCTTGTCAATAGGACTTTAAGCTAATGCGGTCGGGTGCCGGAGACTAGTACGTCGAGCGCGCTCGGGTGTTCCGCGTCGGGCAGCCGCGCCGACGAGCCCGCTCAGTCGTGGCGGTGTCCCGTGCGCCGCTCCAGCACGACCTCCCCCTTCACGACCATGTAGCGGATGAGGCGCTTCGCCGCCTCGGGAAAGGTCTTCTTCCGGTCGCGGAAGCGGTCGTTCGACACGATCGACGCATCCAGCTCGCGCGCGAACGAGAGAATGAAATAGTCGGCGTCCGTGCCGGCCGGCGCCTGACGGATCGCCCCGGATTCCACGAGCTGCTCGTAGGTCGTCGGATCGTCGATCTGATGGCGAAGCGCGGCGTCCGCGAGCACGAGCGGCTCGTAGCCCTCCTCCCGCAGCTTGTCGCACACAAGCGTGATGTTCGACAGCAGCGCCTGCTCGCCTTCACTCGAGTGCGCAACGTTGGAGCCGTCGACCAGCACGAGCGAACCGGGCGCGGCGCCGCCACGCTGCGCCGCACCCTTCCCACGCGAGCTCGCCATCAACACCTCCAGCCCGGGCGAGCAGCGAGGGCGCTCTTACTTCGCGCCACCGAGCTTGGTCTGGATCTGCTTGGCGCGCTCGAGATGCCCCTGGACGCTCGACGCGGCCTTCGGCAGCATCGCCTTCAGCTCCGCATTCTGCGCCGCTGATTCGGCGGCCTGCGCCTTCTGGAGCACCTGCTCGTGCGCCGTGACTTCGTGATCGATGTACGCCTTGTCGAACGCCGCGCCCTTCGGCATGGCGCCCAGGCTGTCGTGCCACGCTGCCGCGGCGGCCTGGCTGTTGTCGCCCGCCGGCACCTCGGGAGTGACGTTGATCTTCTTCGCCAGCGCCTGTCCCTGCGCCCGCAGCGCGTGGTGGTCCCTCATCATGTCGCGGCCGAATGCCTTCACATCTGCACTCGTGCCCTTGCTTGCGGCGACGCTGCCGTCGGAGCTGTCGGCCACGTTCGCGGCATCGAGCACAGCGAAGATGTTCGCATCGGTCATCGTGGGCGCGGCCGCTGGTGCGGCCGCCGACGATGGCGGCGCGGCCATCGCGGAATC
>JBJMNM010000138.1:0-2095 GCA_045804305.1 Gemmatimonadaceae bacterium
CGAACCGGTTACGAGTTCGGCGTCAACGCGGCCGGCGTGAAGATCGATCAGGCGATCTACGACGACGGCAACGAAGACGGTGCGTGGGATGCGGTCTGGGATGTCGCCACGCAGATCGACTCGCTCGGGTGGACGGCGGAATTCCGGATTCCACTGTCCCAGATGCGCTACGGCACTGATGAGACCCACAATTTCGGGTTCATGATCGACCGCGACATCTATCGCTACGCCGAGCGTGTGAGCTGGCCGATGATCAGTCAGGCGAAGGCCGGACTGGTCTCCCAGTTCGGCGCGCTGAGCGGTCTCGCCGGGCTGGAGACGCCCCGCCGGATCGAGGCGATG
The DNA here is from genome assembly GCA_045804305.1 of Gemmatimonadaceae bacterium. GTDB lineage: Bacteria > Gemmatimonadota > Gemmatimonadetes > Gemmatimonadales > Gemmatimonadaceae > AG11. The sequence goes on from JBJMNM010000138.1 coordinate 343, forward strand.
CCGTACGTGGTCACGAAGAACGCCTCGACGATCGTCGACAACCGCTTCACGCAGCGATCGACCGTCACCCTCGGCGGCGACCTGAAGTACCGTGTCGCATCGAACCTGACGCTCGACGCCACCGTCAATCCGGATTTCGGCCAGGTCGAGGCGGACCCCGCGGTCCTCAATCTCTCCGCCTACGAATCGTTCTTCGACGAGCGACGCCCCTTCTTCGTCGCCGGCCGCGGGCTGTTCCGCTTCGACGTGAACTGCAGCGCCGTGAACTGCAACAGCGAAGGGCTGTACTACAGCCGCCGGATCGGTCGCACTCCGCAGCTCGCCGGCCTCTACGGCGATACGCTGCCCCTGCAGCCCACGCCGATCCTCGGCGCCGCCAAGCTCATCGGTCGATTCCCCGGTGGCCTCACCATCGGCGTGCTGGACGCCGCGACGCAGCGCGAAGCGAGCCCCAACGATACGACGTACGAGCCCACGACCAACTTCGCCGTCGTACGGGCGAGTCAGGACCTGCGGCAGGGGAACAGCGGCATTGGCGCGATGCTCACGGCCGTGAATCGCCGCACCGATGTCTGGTCGGCGCCGTACCTCGCCAGCAACGCCTATGTGGGCGCCGTGGACTTCCGGCACCGCATGTTCGGCAACAACTACGAGATCTCCGGTTCGGTCGACGGGAGCCGGGTGCAGGGCAGCCGCGACGCGATTCTCTCACGCCAGACCGACGCGGTGCACTACTATCAGCGCCCGGACGCCGGCCTCCCTCTCGACTCCAATCGCACGACGCTGACCGGCGACGCGGAGGAGCTCAAGTTCGGGAAGGTGGGCGGCAAGCACCTGATGTTCGAGTCCGCGTATCAGCGTCGCTCACCAGGATTCGAGATCAACGATCTCGGCTTCCTGCGGCGTGCGGACCAGCAGTCGTGGAGCACGTGGGTGGGCTTCTTCGACCGGAACGAGCGGAAGTACTACAAGCGGTTCCAATTGAACAACAACTGGTGGCAGTACTGGACCGCGGCTGGCCTGCCGCTGGAGGCCGCATACAACACGAACGTCCACATCACGTTCCTGAACAACTGGGGTTGGCACATGGGCGGCACGCTTGGCCAGCTCGGCACGACCTACGACGACCGCGCCGCGCGTGGCGGGCCGGCCATCCGGCAGAGCAGCTACGTCGCCCCGTGGCTCTTCATCAATGGCAATGATCGCCGGACGCTCGTGCCGAACGTGTCGGTCAACTTCTTTCGCGGGGAGGGCGGCCGGAACTCGTCGTGGAACGTGAGCCCGGGGTTCGATTACAAGGCGCTCGGCCGATTCAGCTCGTCTCTCTCGTTCAACTGGTCGCACAACGTCACCGACAACCAGTGGTACGGCCTGTACACCGATGCCCTGGAGAGCTCGCACTACACCTTCGCGCATCTCGATCAGACCACGACCTCGGCTACCGTCAGGCTCAACTACACCTTCTCACCGAGCGTGACGCTCCAGGGATATCTGCAACCCTTCGTGTCGAAGGGGAGCTACAGCAATGTGCGCCAGCTGTCGGCCACGCCGAGGGCGGCCGCGTACGACGACCGGTACGCACCGTACGACAATCCCGCCGTCACCACCGACCCGGGCGGGTTCAACTACAAGCAGCTACAGTCGAATCTCGTGTTCCGCTGGGAGTACTCGCCAGGCTCATCGCTCTTCGTCGTCTGGAACCAGGGACGCCAGGGGTTCGACTCCAACCCGGGCACCGAGAATTTCCAGGGCG
>JBJMNM010000139.1:0-6292 GCA_045804305.1 Gemmatimonadaceae bacterium
CCCCAGAGCGCCGTGGCGCTGTAGGCGAACACGAGCAGCCGCGTGAACTCCTTGGACAGCTTGTCGTACTTGGCGTCCTTGCCGATAATGCCGATCAGCTCGCAGATCACGGCGAACATCGGCACGCCGAGCACGAACGCGGCGAACATCAGGTGCACCTCTGCCGCGATCCACACCGCGCCGCGCGCTCCGATGCCGGGAAAGTGGCCGTACGCGTGAGACGTGTCCGCCGCTGCCTGCACGAGAAAGAGGCCAGGGTGCACGACCATCTCAGTCCTCGCCGAGGAAGAAGGGACGGCGCCGGGAGAAGTCCACGGGCATCGCCTCGCGGACGTCGCGCAGCAGATCCACGGTGATCTCAGTGGCACCACGCTCGCGTGCGAACTCCTCGAGCCGGCGCATCACCACGCCGCGCACGAAGGATGGGACTCGCTTCATGCGTGCCTCGGCCTCCGCGCTCCACGTGAGTGTCTGCGGAAGCGGGACGGTCATGCCGTAGGCGGCGGCGCGAGGCGGCGCGACGAGCGGCGCGCCGATAACCGGCTCGTGAATGCAGGACGGATCCTCGGCCAGCAGATCCCCCGTGAGCGCCAGCGCGCGTGCGCGGCAGCCGCCGCACACGGCGCGATACTCACAGCGTCCGCAGCGTCCGCCGAGCGCGTCACCGCCGCCGCGCAGCTCACGAAACAGCGGTGCCTCACGCCAGATGTCCGCGAAGCCCTTGGTGCGGAGGTCACCGGCGGACGTGGGGATGTAGGGGCAGGGAGTGAGCTGCCCATCGGGCGTGATCCGGCAGTACTGCGTGCCACAGGGGCAGCGCGTGGTGTAGTCCGCGAGTGGCGAATCGGGCGCGAGCTGATGCACCAGTCGCATGAAGTGCGGGGCGCACTTCGCGCGCACCATCATGCGTCCAAGCTGATCGCGGTGGTGCATGACCAGCTCGGCGAGCGCGCTCTCATATTCCTCGGGGGTGAGATCGGTGAGGCGCGCACCCCGACCGGTGGCGACGAGGAAGTAGGCGTTGAACGAGACGGCACCCTGGTCGGCCGCCCAGGCGACGAGCTGTCCGAGCTCGGTGCGCGTGCGGCGGGTGACCATCGTCTGCACGATGAAATCGAGACGGTGCGCGCGCAGTCGAGCGATCGCGGCGGCGGTGGCCTCGAATGCGCCGTCGCCATGGCGGAAGGCGTCGTGCCGATGGGCGTCGAGAGAATCGATGCTCACCGCGACTCCGGTCACGCCCGCCGCCATGAGCGAGTCGATGCGCTCGTCGGTGAGCAGCGTGCCGTTGGTGCCGACCACGACTGTCGCGCCGCGGCTTGACGCAAACGAGGCGATCGTCTCGAGATCGTCGCGGAGCAGCGGCTCGCCGCCCGAGAGGATGAACAGCGGCGCCGGATTGACGGCGAGAATCTCGCCGGCGATGCGCAGGCATTCATCGGTGCGCAGGTCGGACGCCGCACTCTCGTGCGGGCCCGCCGAGATGTAGCAGTGGGCGCACTCCAGGTTGCAGCGGCGCGTGAGATTCCAGGCGATCACGTGGGGAACGTGATCGTCGCGCGCCTGGGCCGGCGCGAAGGGATGCGCCGCTGACTCTACCGCGAATGCCCCAAGTGGCCTCCTGATGTCATCCCGCACTCGCTTCGCTCCTGCGGGATGACAGGCTAGTGCTTCATCAACGCCTCCACCGCTTCCTTCGCCGCCGCCGGCGACACCGTCTTGAAGTCCACCGGACACTGCGCCGTCTTGGCCTCCACGTCGCGAATGGGACACCGCGTCATCCCGCTCGCCTTCGCCTCTTCGATCATGCGCCGAAGCTCCGGCGAATACGTGTCGCCCCCGCCTTCGGCCTCGGCGCGGATCTGCTTGGCGCGCAGCTCGTTGAACATCACGAGCATGGTATCCATATCGAACTCGTCAGCCTCGATCATCGCCTGCTTGTTCTCGTCCATCACCATGGTGGTGACGCGCCAGATCGCGTGCGCCCGGCTGAACCGCTCCACCGTGTTCCGCGCGAGCGGGCGGGCGATGAGCGGCACGAGCTGAAGTCTCCCCCAGGCCTCGTAAGTCCATGAGATGGGATCGGTCGACGTGCGCGCGCGCTTCCCGACGCGACCCGTGATCGGACACTTCGCCTCGATCTGATCGTCGAACGGTCCGGGATCGTCGTCGTGACCTTCGATCCGCGTGCGCTTCATCTGCTCTTCGGCCTTCACCTCGGCGAGCGCGACCTCTTCGGCCGTGCCGATCCCCATGATGAGCTGCATATGGGTCGGCAGCAGCTTGCGGATCGCTTCGTCGAGCCGGGCATTGGTGACCAGGTCCCCGCCATGCTCGATCGTGAACTCCTCCACCGCCTTCCGCGCGATCCCCTGCGCGAACGGCGGCACGCGGAGGATCCGCACTTCGGCGTCTGGCGCCCATGGCAGCGAGGCGACGCCGTCCTCCTCGATCCACGGGATGTCCTCGGGACGGATGCCGACTGTCCCAACGAGCAGAACATTGCACGGCGCGAGGCGCACCAGGTTCTCCGCCTGCGAGCCGAGCTCCGTGCCGTCGATCCGGTGCGCACCATGCCGCGCCAGCACGAGGAGAGACGGCTTCACCTCCTCCGCCCATTGCATGATCACCTGGAACGGCTTGCCCACCAGGATCTGCGTGGTGAGCGGCACGTCGGCGAATTCCCTGGCCATCTCCTCGGCGCGCTTGAGGTTCGCCTGGCAGAGCTTGAGCAATCCCTTGTCGATGATGTTGTTGTGCAGCTCTTCCTGCTCCTCGAACTTGAACACCTTGGACGCCTGAACCGAAAGGACGTCCTTGATGTTGCCGAAGACGACGTGATGGTACTCCACGTCGAAGGCGCTGCACACGAAGAGCGAGCCGCCGAAGGCACGCGCCAGCTCCAGTGCCTCCAGCATGGCCTTGTATGAGTACGAGGAGCCGTCCACGCAGACCATGAATCGACCGCCCGCCAGCGGACGATCGTCCCGCACGAGCAGCACGTCGCGCTCGATCGGCCGCAGCGCCCGCGCCACCACACCGCCGAGCTGGCTGAACGGCTGCTGCCCGAGGCCATGCGCGCCGATCGTCACGAGATCGTATTGCCGGCCGGTGGAGCCAGCCAATCGGGCCGCGTCGTCCTCGTCTTCGGCGACGATGCGTCCGTCGTCGCCAAGCTGCACGTCGCCGCGCACACGCTCGGCGCCGTCGTAGCCGGCCGCCTGATTCGCGTCGAAGCCGATCAACCCCGGCAGGCGTCCGGCACCCCGGTTCACTTCCTTTACTATTTCCTCGTAGTTGATCCCCTCGAGCAGCTGGCGCGTGAATGCGACGCCGGCTTCCTCGCAGCGACGGCCGAGCGCGTCCAGAAAGCTGTCGGCGATGAGCTGCAGCCCTTTCTCGATCAGCTTGTCGTGGATCTTGCGCTGCCGCTTGATCTCGTCCGTCGTCTGAAAGCGGGCGGGGAGTCCCGTCTCGAGCTGACGAAAGCGCACGTCGTGCAGTCGCGCCGCATAGACGTGGTTGCCGGTGATGCGCCCGCCCGACATTCGACAGAGCTCGATCGCGCGATCGACCGCCCAGCCGGAGTGCGGCGAATTGTCGACAGGCGCGAGTATTTCGCGTGCAAGCATGGCTTCGCCCTCGGCCGGGCGTGGGTCGCATCAGACGCCAGTGTGGCGTACTGCAGGGGCTCTCGACTAAGAGTCAGAGTAGGAGGTGCGCAGGGTGAGCACGCGCACCAGCACCCGTCATTGCCGACCACCATTTCGTGCAACTTGCCGAACGTGCGCCGCATCGCGCGGAGCGATAATCGGAATCGGTCACACCACTGTCAAGGGGCGAGCATGTTGCCCTGCTGATCCCACACCGTGATCGCGTCGACCGGACAACTGGCGCACGCTTTCACGAGTTGTAGGGGATTCACTGACTCGGGCGAAAGGAAAAGCACTACGTCGTCGTCGCCGAGCATGAAAGACTCGGGTGACGCGGTGACGCAGTCGCCGAAGCCGACGCAGAGTGTGCGATCGATGCACACGCGCAGCTCACCGACCTGCCGTTCGTCGTGCTCTGCGTCGCTCACATTCCCTCCAGACCGAGCTCGGTACGCGCGCGATCCATCACGTCGGGGGTGATCTCGGCGATTCCCTGCTCGGCGGCGAAGTCGCCATAGATCTTCTTCACCATGCCGCGCACGAAGCGCGGCACCTGGCCCAGTCGCGCCTGTGCGTCGGGCGACCACCGCGGGTGCGATGTCGACGGCGCCACCGCCGGCGCCGCCTCGAACGCGTCGTCGCGCGTGATGGCAGTGGCCCGCGTCAGCTCCATCGGCTCCGCGTCGAGCTCGGTGCCGCCGATGCGCACGCCGAGTGAGCCGACCAGCTGCGTCTCCATCGGATTGGCGAGGAGTGCGATGCGGCGGCCACAGCTCGGGCACACGAACGCCGCGGCAAAGGTGCCGTCTCCCGGCTGCTGACGCTCGGTGAAGGTGAGCTGCGCATCGCACTCGAGGCAGAGGAACTTCATGGGCGGCTCCGAGAAGCAGGCGTCAGCAGCGCGTCGACCACGAGCGAGAGCCCATCGGCGACGGCATCGAGTCCATTGCGCGTGAACGGCAGCCGGGCAAGCAGAGGAATCCCATGCGATGCGCTGAGATGATCGCCGGCATTGCCGTCGAACAGCGGCCCCACCTCGTGGCAGGTGCGGCAGGCGAAGCCGCTCATGTTCTCCACGAGCCCAAGGACGCTCACGCCCGCGTCGTGCGCCGCGTCGAGCGCGCGAGCCACCGAGCGCTCCGATTCCATGGTGGGGATGGTGACGGCGATGGCGCCGCTGAGGCGCGGCACGAGCGTCGCCAGGTCGGCGAGACGAGCGGCGTCCGGCGGCATGTCCACGAGCAGCACGTCGAGATCGCCCCAGCGTACGTCGGCGAGAAACTCCCGCAGCATCCCCGTCTCTGTGGCGCCGCGCCACACGTGCTCCTCGCCCGCGCTCGACGACCAACGCAGCGCGCGACCCTGCTCGATCAGCAGGTCGGTGGACATCACTCGCACGCCATCGCGACCGATGGCCGGAGACACGCCGTCCTGGTGCACGACCAAGGGACCGCCGCCTTCGGCGCGCGCGTCGAGCAGCTTCGTGACGGTCGGGCTCTGGAGGTCGGCGTCGAGCACCCCCACGTGGAGAGAGCGACGCGCCAGCGCCACGGTCAGCGCCGCGGTCACGTAGCTCTTTCCCACGCCGCCCTTTCCGCTCAACACCGCGACCACCCGATCCACGCGCGCGAGCCGCAGGGCCACCGCCGCACGCTGCTCGCCGACCTGTGCGCCAAGCTGCGAGACGTCGGGGCCCTCCACGTCGAAATAGGTGCGGAAGCTCATGAGCTCATAGGTCCCACGCCGCGCGCGCGAGCATCCAGAGGTTGATCACGACGGCCAGAATGCCGGTGATGTAGAACGCCGGCGGCAACGCGCCCACACCGGCGAAGAAGGCGCCGTGGATGAGCGACGGCAGTCGAAGTCCGTGCACGGCCCAGATCACCCGCGCGAACAGGGCGTTCTGCCACCGCAGCAGCGCGAGGAACACCAGGCCGGCCGCGAGGCCACCCAGGATCAACCAGAGCCAGGCCGGCCCGAGTCGCGTAGTGGGCAAGCGGCCGGCGCGCCACATGGCGTACGCCGCCGCCTCGTAGAGAATGGCGACGTGCAGGTAAACGAAAGCGGCCTGCCGAAACTTGGTCGCGCGCATGGCGTGCTCCCTGACAGAGAGTGCGACGCACCACAGCCGAGGCGAACTTACGGGCGCCGGCAGGTTTGACAAGAGCGGCGCCGCCATACGATACGTAGCGTATGCGTGGACGAGGGCACTCGCCCGGCGCACGCGCACCGCTGCCCCTGCTCCTCGGCTTCGCGGTGTTCGTCCTTGGGCTCGGTTACATGGTCGTCGCGTCGCTCGCGCGGCGCGAGGTGGCGGTGTTCACACCGTCGCCCCCCACACGCGCACGTGCCGCGGACTGGGCGCGCACCGGCGACACGCTCACGCTCGACGCGGGCGATGGGGATCGCTGGCGATTCGCCTCGCTCACGACGGGGCGTGCACTCGCCGGCGCCGACACCTCTGCATGGGAGCTCGCCGCTCGCCGATACCGCGTCACGGTGGTCGGTGCGCTCGCTGACCTCGGACCGGTGCCGTTCGCGTTGGCGCGCGTCGATCGCACCACGCGTTTCGTGGACTCGCGACCAGGCGAGACGGTGAACGACGCGATCCAGCATTGGTACCGGTACAGCTTCGTCAC
>JBJMNM010000140.1:0-2885 GCA_045804305.1 Gemmatimonadaceae bacterium
ATCGTGTACGGCATTCCCGACAGCCTGGCGGTGTACAGTGATGGCGGCGAGAGCTTCAGCGTGAGCAACACGCGCGGCGGCGGGCGCGGCGGACGCTTCAGCGGTCCCGCCGAGCGGGCGACCGGTCGCGGCACGGCTGACGACCCGGACGTGGTGCAGGGGATGCGGCAGATCGACACGAGCAACGTGGCACCCCCGGTGGAGACGGTGCAGCCGTGGCAGGCGGCGCCGATTCAGAAGGATCAGTTGCGGAATCCGCTGAACGTGATCCCTCCCGACCAGCGGCCGCGTGTGGCGCTCCGCTTCAGCGATCAGCGGAATCTGCTCGCCTCCGGGTTGCTCGAAGGAGGCAGCGACATTGCGCAGCGGCCCGTCGTGGTGGATGCGCCGCTTCAGAAGGGGCACGTGGTGCTGTTCGCGAACAATCCGGTGTGGCGTGGCGAGACGATCGGCAGCTACTTCCTGGTGCTCAACACGATCCTGAATCACGACCACCTGAACGCGGGGCGGAAGGTCGACAGCCAGTGAGCTGAGGATGGGTCGTCAACGAGCCGCAGCGGGCATGTTCCGCGTGCGACACACCGCGATACGCCCGGTGGAACGAATCGATACGACCGGTTCGACCCTGATGGGGGCGTCAGCTATCTAAGCGGCATCCCTGCAAGATGTTACGGCTCGCCAGGGCCCGTTCGGTGCTGGGCACTGCCTCTGCCACATGAGGCGGCGGAAACCCCGGAGGCTGGGGACCGTCCACGTCGAGTCCGAGGCACGCGCAGCGCCGTCGTCGTCGCCATCCGCACTGGCAGCCACTCATCACGCGAGGCCAAGATTCGCTGGGTGCGCGCGGGTGGTGACGGCGTTCGGCGCGCGGCGGTCTCTCTCGTCCCCGACCACGGATCCGCGCTTGGCCGATCTCCGTCTCCTGGCTCTGACCGACTCGTTTCACGCTGAGTGGCCCGGCCTGGCCGCGGCGTGCGGCCTCACACTGGTGCCCATGGTCGAACCCGCATCGATGGAGCCGCGCAAGGACGCGGTCACGCTCGTGGCCTCCGCCGGTGACGAGGCGCTGCTCGAGCCGGCGCTCCGGCAGATCCCGCAGGGCAATCGGCTCGTGGGGACCGTCGGTGCCGACGCCGACCACCGCCTCGCGTCGGCGCTGGTGCGCGCGGGAGCGGACGAGTACTTCGCGCTGCCACAGGATCTGTCGCAGCTCAACTCATGGCTGCGCGAAAGTGCCGACCGGCTACGTGCCGATGCCGACGCCTCCCGCTTCGCCGCGGGCGAGCGCGCCAAGTTCCACTTCGACGGCATCCTCGGCGACAGCCCGGCGTTGCACGCGGCGCTCGACCGTGCGGCGCGCGTGATCCCGCGCCCAACCGTGACCGTGTTGATCACCGGCGAGACGGGAACGGGCAAGGAGCTGCTCGCACGCGCCATCCATTACAATGGCCCGCGCCGCGATGCACCCTTCGTGGACGTGAACTGCGCGGCCATTCCCGAGAACCTGCTCGAGAGTGAGCTGTTCGGGCACGAGAAGGGCGCGTTCACCGGCGCGACCGGTGCCAAGCCGGGCCTCATGCAGCTCGCCGATGGCGGCACCCTCTTTCTCGACGAGATCGGGCATCTCGCGCTGCCGCTGCAGGGGAAGATCCTGCGCGCGCTCGAGGACCGGATGATCCGTCGTGTCGGCGGGGCGCGCGCCATCCCGTTCGACGTGCGGCTCGTGGCCGCCACGCACGTGGACCTCGCGGCCGCGGTGCGGCGCGGCGAGTTCCGCGAGGATCTCTATTATCGCCTGAACGTCGTGCCGATCGAGCTGCCCGCGCTTCGCGCCCGGGGCAACGACATCATCGCGATCGCGCGGTATTTCCTGGAGCGGTTCTCGCGCGAGTACGACGTGCGGGCGCTGGAGCTCACGCCAGCGGCGGTACGCACGCTGCGCGAGCGGAGCTGGCCGGGCAACGTGCGCGAGCTGCGCAATGCGATCGAGCGGGCGGTGCTGCTCGCGAGCGGGCCCGCGCTCGACGTCGCCGATCTCGCCGAGCCGGTGGCGGCGACGAGCGCCTCCAGCGGCGAGCTTCCATTCCCGGCCACGCTCGCCGAGCTCAATCGCGCGGCCGTGGCGCGGATGCTCGAGCTCTGCGGCGGCAACAAGACCGAGACGGCGCGCCGGCTCGGCATCTCGCGGCCACGGCTGCACCGGCTGCTCAACGCATCATCCACCGACACCGACGACGATGAGGACGCGCTCGATGCGTGAGCCTCGTCCCGCCCCACCTCACTCCCCGACGAAGGGTCATCCCATGCAGTTCACCCACCGCACCTATCGCGCGCTCGCGCTCCTTGCGCTCACCGCGGGTCTGTCGTGTACCGATGCGACGGGGCCCGACGACGAATCCCGCGCGGCCACCGATCTCCGCCTGCTCGCGGCGCCCTACTCCACGCCGCCGCTGGTCACGACGCAGGTGAGCTTCTACGCGGTGAAAAGCAAGCCGACCGCCGCGGACATCTGGTATCACGCGCGGCCAGGACGCACCGACTCGCTCAAGTTCCTCGAGTTCCGGATGGGGCCGTCCTCGCTCGATCGCCGTCCGGACGGCAGCACGATCGCCGACGGCGACTCCGTGCTCATCACGCTCACGGTGACCGATCAGCGTCACTTCATCGTCGAGTTCCAGCCCGCGGGACTCGTGTTCTCGACCAACGACCAGGCGACGCTGAAGCTCATCTACGCCGCCTGTGGTGAGGATCTGAACTACGATGGCAAGGTGGATGCGGCAGACGATGCGATCACGCAGCAACTGAGCATCTGGCGTCAGGAAGCGCCGTTCCAGCCGTGGTTCAAGATCTCGAGCGTCGTCAACAAGACCGCAAAGGAAGTCAAC
>JBJMNM010000141.1:0-2978 GCA_045804305.1 Gemmatimonadaceae bacterium
AAGCTCGTTGCCGACGGTTTGCTATCGGCACTCGAGCGCCTGCACGACGACGAGCGTTGATGGCGGCCCCGCTCGGGACGCGAACCCTCCTAGCGTCCCTCCTCATGTGCCGCGCCCGCGTTCTTCCCGCATGCGACGCAGCTCGGATAGCCAGAGCATCAGCGAGAACAGCCCGTTCACGCCAAGCGCGATCAGGCACCAGACGAAGAAGAGGGCCGCCTTGTGCTTGTTCCAGTCATGGCCGAGCGTGAAGTGCAGCGCGGGCATTCCCATGGCGAAGAGCGCGACGAGCAGCATGATGATCCGCCCCGAGCGCCGTTCGGCGAGGAGCGCGGGTCCCGTCAGCAGGACGACCAGGATGAGGATCGCCGTGAGGTTGCCGGCGCCTGCCTCGACCGTGCCCGGCCTGGCGTGGAGGGCGTCCTGGGCGAGGTGAAACGACAGGAGAAGGACCGAGAGCAGCGATGTGCCCACGAGCATGTTCTTGTGTGTCATGGCAGGTGAAGGTAGCGCGCGTCCGGTGGCCGTTCGCGGAGCCGGCTGCACGTGGCCGCGGTTGGCCACAAGGGACGCGCGGGTCATCGCCGCGCGGTAGATTCGCGCCGTGAAACGGATACGCGCGGCGCTGCTCTCGCTGGCCGGATGGACGATCCCGGGGCTGCTCACCGGGGCGGCGGTGGTCCTCGTGTATCCAGTGTCGCCGGAAGTGCACGCGTACATTGGGCGGTTCGCGGCGGCATTCATGGCCTCGTGGTGGATCTGGGCCGGCGTTACGCCCGTCGTGCACGCCGCGATGCGTCGTGTGCCACTCGAGCGGCCGTGGATGCGGCCGCTGGCGATGCACGCGCTGCTCGGGCTCACGGCGGCGCTGCTCTTTGCCCTGTGGTTCACGTGGATGATCTGGCTCTCGCGACCGCCGACGCTCCCGCCGGAATCGTACGGCGTGGTGTTCCGGCGAATCGTCATGGGGCACGCCACGGGCGGCATCGCGATCTATGCGACGATCGTGGCGGTGTGCACGACGATGGACGAGCGCGCGGCGCGCCGCCGGCGCGAGCTCGACACCGCGCGGCTCGAAGCCGACCTGGCGCAGGCGCAGCTGCGGATGCTGCAAATGCAGCTTCAACCACACTTCCTCTTCAACACGCTGCATGGCATCGCCATGCTGACCGACACGGATCCGGCGGCCGCGGAGACCATGGCGGTGAAGCTCGCCGAGCTCCTTCGCGCCACGCTTCGCCTGCGCGACGTCCCCGCGGTGCCGCTGCGCACGGAGCTCGAGTTGCTTCGCGCCTACCTCGAGATCGAGGAGCTCCGATTCGGGGACCGGCTCGTGGTGATGTTCGCTGTGCCCGACGATCTGCTCGACGTGCCGGTGCCGAGCTTCCTTCTGCAGCCGATCGTGGAGAACGCCATCCGCCATGGCCTCGCTCCGCGTGTGGAGACCGGTCGCATCGCCATCGGCGCGGCGTGGGAGGCGGGCGCAATGGTCCTGTCAGTGGAGGACGACGGGCCGGGATTCGACACGGATCCCTTCGCCGTCGCCGGCGTTGGGTTGAGCGCCACGCGCGACCGCCTGGCACTGCGGTATGGCGCGGCCGGATGCATTCAGTGCGGGGCGCGGCGTGCAGGCGCGCGTGGGGCGCGCGTGGCGATCAGAATCCCTCTCGACGGGAAAGGTTCGGTCTGATGCAGACCGAGCTTCAGGTGTTGATCGCCGACGACGAGCCGGCGGCGTTGAACGGGCTGGCGCGCCGGCTGGCGGCGACGCCGGGTGTGCGCGTGGTGGCAACGTGCCTCAACGGGGTCGACGCGCTGGAGCGCATTCGAGCGACGCGGCCGGATGCCGCCTTCCTCGACGTCGCGATGCCGGGCCTTTCCGGACTCGACGTCGTTCGCGCGCTGACTCCACCGGAGCGCCCGCACATCGTGTTCGTCACCGCGTACGAGCGGTTCGCGATCCAGGCGTTCGATCTGTACGCGGTGGACTACCTGCTGAAGCCGTTCGCGCGCGAACGGCTCGCGGCGGCCGTGGCGCGGTTGCACGAGCGACGCCAGGGCCGGGCTCCAGCGAACGATGCGCTGGACGATTTCCTGAGTGCGAGCGCCGACCGTCTCGTGGTGAGGGATGGGGACAGAATCCTGGTGATCCCGGCGCACGAGATCGACTGGTGCGCGGCGGAAGACAACTACGTGCGCATCCACGCGGGGCCCAAGCGCCATCTCGTCCGCATGACGATGCGACAGTTGGAGGAGCAGCTGCCACGGGCCACATTCGCGAGGATCCACCGCTCGGCGATCGTGAACATGGAGCGCGTCCGCGAGTGCGCGCCACTTGGTGGCGGAGAATATCGCGTGACGCTGGTGAACGGCGTGCGCCTCGTAGTGAGCCGAACTTACCGGGCCGCGGTGCTCGACCAGCTGCAGTGGCGCGAGTGATTGAGGATTGCCGTGCACGATCTACCGATTGCGCCGGGCCACGCCCGGCGCTCTTATTTGACTTCCTTGCAGCTGAGCTTGGGCGTCAGGCGGCCATATCGCCCGTTCGGCGGTTCCCCATATTCGAGTCGCTCGCCCGTGAGCTGAGTGCGGGCGTTGGACAGCTACCTACATCACGTCGCGCATGGTTGCTGAAGATGATGAGTTTTGCCTCACCATGACGGCCGCAGCCGAGCTTGAGACGCGCCCGCGCACCGACCCTGTCCTCGTCACGGGTGCAACGGGGCGCGTCGGGCGGCTCGTCGTCGACGAGCTTCTGCGTGCCGGCGTCTCCGTGCGTGCCCTCACGCGCCGGCCGGACCAGGCGGCACTCCCTCCTGCCGCCGAGGTCGTGGTGGGCGATCTCACCGTCCCCACGTCGCTCGACGCCGCGCTCCAGGGAGTTGGGGCCGTGTTCCTCGTCTGGACTGCGGCGCGGGACGCCGCCGCGGCGCTGGTCGCGCGGCTCGCGTCGAACCCGTCGGGGCAGCGCCGGCGGG
>JBJMNM010000142.1:0-3895 GCA_045804305.1 Gemmatimonadaceae bacterium
AGATCCGGGTCGACGCGGTCTCGAACCTCGGTGACGGTGGCCTCGCCGAGGTCCCACAGCACACTCATGATGTCCAGCTCGCGCTGCGTGAGATGAAGATCGGTCATCGGAGCACCGGGTGCGGCATCGACAGCACGACGTACAGGAGCCCCAGCGCGAGCACCGGCAGAAGGAATCGCTGCACGTGTCGGAGCGGCGTCGGCGCCAGAAGCACGGTGAGCCGATGTTCCAGCATGCCGACTCCGCCAAGCAGCGCCGGCTGGAGGCGTGGTCCCCGGCTCGCGGCCTGCGCGACCTTGAGCAGCAGCTCGCCGTATGCCGTCGGGTCGCCGAGTGCTCGCACCACCCGGTTGTCGCAGTCCATCTCCACGGCGAGGTGAAGCCGGCGCAGCAGCCACCAGAGCGCGAGATTCCACGGCATGAGAATGAGCGAGAGCGAGGCGACGAACAACAGGTGTGCGTCGTGCGCGCTCCGATGTTCGTCCTCGTGCTGCAGGACGTACTGCCGCTGTACGCCCGGCAGCGCGAGCACCCACCGTGGGACCAGCACGCGCGTGCGCCACAATCCGACCGTGGCCGGCCCCATCGCGTCGGTCACCAGCACCGGCACACCGTCGACGATCGTCGCGCTGCTCGGGATGCCGCGCCTCCGGCGCGAACGACTCACGATGCGTGACACTCGCCATGCGCTGGTGAGGCCGAGTATGATCAGGAGCGCCGATGCGCCGAGCCAGAAGCGATTGATCGTCCGGTCGTACGACTGGGTGTGCGCCCACCAGTCGGGATCCAGCATGGTGAGCGGAACGGCTCCCATGGCGTGGTCCGCGGATGACGCCACCGTCTGGCGATCGATCGCATTCAGAACGGACCAGGTGTGATGCGAGCGGTAGTAGCCCGGGAGGACGATGTTGCCCGCGATGAGGACGCACCACAGCCACCGGCGCGGCCAGGTGGCCGGCATGAGGCGCTCGACGAGGAGTCCGATGACGCCGAGGCAGAGGCCGACGGCGATCACATAGAGAACGCACAGCATGGCAAAGCCTCCTGGCTCGAGCACTCCGCGCTACGATAACGAATAACTAAGTCGTTCCGATTATCGGCCGCGGCTCCCGCGGCGTCAAGCAGGTCGCGGGGTCCGGAACCCGGTCTGCTTCATGCCCGTACGGCGAGGGACGGTCATCGGATTCGGCTTTCCCTTCCCACGGATCCAACGGAGCCACCATGACGCTGCCGCTGGCGTTCTCGATCGAGAACCTGATCGCCACCGACGACGCTCGTCTCGAGGGAGCGGCGCGGCTGCTGCATGCGGCCTTTTCGCCGCTCGGCGCGTGGACGACGCTCGCCGAAGCGCGGGAAGAGGTCATCGATTCCCTGGCCGACGATCGTGTCAGCCGCGTCGCGGTTGGCACCGGCGGCGAGGTCATCGGATGGATCGGCGCGATCCGGCAGTACGATGGGCTCGTGTGGGAGCTGCATCCGATCGTCGTGGACGAGCGATGGCGTCGTCATGGTGTGGGCCGCGCGCTCGTGCGCGATCTCGAGGTCATCGTGATGGCCCGCGGCGCGTTGACGCTGTGGGCGGGGAGCGACGATCTCGCCGGCGAGACATCGCTCGGCGGTGTCGACCTGTACTCGGCCCTGCCGGACGCGATTCACGACGTGCGCAGCTGGGGACGCCATCCGCTGCCGTTCTATCGCCGTCTCGGCTTTCACGTCATCGGTGTGATGCCGGACGCCAATGGACCGGGCCGGCCGGACATCTTTCTCGGGAAGCGGCTGAGGGCATGACGCCGGACGGGGACTCTCTCGGACTTGCGTCGGGCAGCGTGCGCGTCGTGCCGTACGATCCCGCCTGGCCCGATCTCTATGAGGCCGAGGTGGCGCGACTGCAGCCGATTCTTCTGTCGCATGGTGTCGCGCTCAGGTTGGAGCACACCGGCAGCACCGCCGTACCCGGCTTGGCGGCCAAGCCGGTGCTCGACATCCTGGCCGGCCGCCACGGCGACGACGAACGTGCCGCCGCCATCGCTGCGCTGCAGGCAGGCGGCTACGTATATCGCGGCGAGCAGGGGATCGCTGGTCGCGATTTCTTCCGACGCGGTGACCCGCGAAAATATCACGTCCACCTTGCCGCCATCGGCAGCTCGTTCTGGCGCGACCACCGCGCCTTCAGGGATTATCTTCGCGCGCATCCCGTCGCCGCCGCGGCATATGCGACGTTGAAGCAGGAGCTCGCGGCGCGGTATCCACGCGACCGTGAGCGCTACATAGACGGCAAGGCCGCGTTCGTCGAGCAGACGCTCGACGCCGCTCGCCGCGAGCTCGGAGAACCCTGAGCGCCAGCCACGGCTCACGCCGGTACGCCTCTTGAACTGCTAGGAGGGTGAACACGCCCACCAAGCTCATCAGGAGGACAATCATGCCCTATTCCTCAGTCAACGGCCGCCGCAGCGCGTCATGGAGCATCGCGCTGGCGTTCGTGGCCGCGTCGTCCGCATTGGCCCAGATCCGCTCCGTACTTCCCGCCGGGAGCGTCATCATCGTGCGCACCACGGGACCGTTGGAGTCTTCGTCGGCGCAATCCGGCCAGACCTTCGAGACGAACGTCGAAGAAAGCGTCGGCGTCAACGAGTACACCGTCATCCCCGCCGGCAGTCGCATCCGCGGCGTCGTCAACCTCGCGCGTCCCGCCACGCGTCAACAGTCGGGCGTCATCGAGGTGGTGTTCGATCGTCTCATACTTCCCGACGGTTCCTCGCTGCCGATCACGGGAAAGCTCACCAGCACGGATTCCGCCGAGCGGCGCCAGATCGAGAGTGATCCGAACGCGCGCGTGGTGCTCGTCGGCGGACGTGGAGGAATCGGCGCCGCCATCGCCGGCGCGGGCAGTGGCCGAAGCGCCAACAACGTGTTCGCTGCACTGGGCGGCCTGCTTTCCGAGGGACGCGACGTGAGCGTCCCAGCGGGGACGCCCCTCGCGGTCGAGCTCGAGCGTGATCTCACCTTACGCAGTCGCGGACGGCTGCGCGCCGCCGATGCAGGAACGCTCTACACAGCCGCGGACCGGATCCGCGCGGCGCAGTCCGCGCTCGGCCGGTTGAACTATTATCGGGGGCCGATCAATGGTCGGCTCGATGACGCCACCCGCCGCGCGCTCTTCGAGTATCAGGTGGATCAGCGGATGAGCGGTACCGGCAACCTGGACTTCCAGACCGCGCAGGCGCTGGGAATCACCGGGGCAGGCGGCGGGGCGGCGGTCGCTCCCGTGATGTCGGCAGAGGACGCGTCGACGATGCGCCGCGATGCCCAGTCCATCGTATCGCGCTACCGCACCGACCTCGGCGGCGGTGGTCTCGGGCGACTGGATCCGGGCCGCGCTTACTCGCAGGCGGACGTGGACCTCTGGTTCGCGCTCTCGGCATTCGCGGACAACGCCTCCATACACGAGCAGGTCGTGAGAAATGGCGGCAATCGCGACGCGGCCGTACTGGCTGGGCGAGCGCTCGTCGGCGCAGCCCGTCGCGTCGACGCGGCAATGCAGAATGCGCGCGCCTCGTCGCAGGTGCAGAACGCGTGGGCGAATGTTCGTGAGCGCCTGTCCACGATCGATACACAGCCCGGCACCTGAGCTGGTCGATCCACAAAGCAATGACCGGCGCGCGGGTTGGTCCACCGCGCGCCGGTTGTTCATTCACACGGTTGAACCGTGGGCCCGCACGGCAACCTGAATGGTCGTTGTCGTTCGTCCTCCTCTGCGCCCCTCTGCGCCCTCCGCGTTAAATGCTCTTGCCAAGTGCATTCAACGCAGAGGGCGCGGAGGAACGCGGAGGACTGCGAACGGGAAGGTTCAGGCGCCACGTTGCCTCCCGTCGGCCCCAAAGCTGATACTTTGGGG